>JALVJU010000527.1 GCA_027034005.1 Marinilabiliaceae bacterium | reverse complement strand
TACTTAACAGGCAGTTCCATCAAAGCAGCCATACGAACTGCAGGCTTCATGTAATCTGAGAATACGAAGAACGTTCCGCAGGCCGGGATCACTCCGCCGTGAAGGGCCATACCGTTGGCTACGGTAGCCATGGTAAGTTCGGCCACACCTGCCTGAAGGAATGAACCTCCGAAATCATCACGTGTGAACGGTCTTGTCTTTTTCAGGAATCCGTCAGTCTTGTCAGAGTTGGCAAGGTCAGCCGACATAACAACAAGGTTCTCGATGTTGCCTGCAAAATGTGACAACACTGTTGCTGATGCTGCACGGGTTGCAGAGTTTGGTTTTTGTTCGATCGAAGAGTAGTCAAACCCGGGAGCTTTACCTTCGATGAATGTTTTAAGCTTGGCAGCAAGTTCAGGATTTGCTTTCTCCCACTCAGCTTGTCCTGCACGTTTCTTGTCGGCATAAGCTTGTTTCTCTTTTGCTACATCAGCGTATGCCTCGGCAACATCATCAAATATCACGAACGGATTCTCAGGATCGCCTCCCAGGTTACGGATAGTTTCTTCGAAAGAGGCACCTGCAGCGCTAAGCGGCATACCGTGAGTCGATACTTTTGATTCGAATGACTCCTTGTTTTCTGTAACAGCGCCTTTACCCATCACTGTTTTACCAATGATCAGGAACGGCTTTTCTGTCTCGGCAATGGCAGCTTTGAGTGCCTTGCGTATCTGGTCATGGTCGTTGCCGTCGATGGTTGTGACAGCCCAACCCCATGCTTCGTATTTTTTTGCGGTGTCTTCGTCGGTTACAGCTTTGGTAACTGTTGAAAGCTGTATGTCGTTTGAGTCATAGAACATAACAAGGTTGCCTAATCCGAGGTGACCGGCAAGGCGGCCTGCTCCCTGTGATATTTCCTCCTGAACACCACCGTCGGAGATGAAAGTAAAGATATTATGCTTCATCCACTCACCGAACCTTGCAGCAAGAAAACGCTCTGCAATGGCAGCTCCCACAGCCATTGTATGGCCTTGGCCGAGAGGGCCCGAGGTATTCTCTATCCCGCGGCTGAAATCTTTTTCCGGGTGGCCCGGAGTAGGGCTTCCCCACTGACGGAACTGCTCAAGTTCTTCAAGTGTGAATGCGCCTGTAAGCGCAAGTTGTGAATATAACATTGGCGACATGTGCCCGGGATCAAGGAAAAACCTATCTCTCAGGAACCATGTTCTGTCTGATGGATCGTAGTTTAAAAATTCTGAAAATAGAATGTGAATGAAATCCGCACCGCCCATGGCACCACCGGGGTGGCCTGATTTTGCTTTCTCTACCATGGCCGCAGAAAGTATCCTGATGTTATCTGCTGCCCTTTTTGATGTTTTACTGTCCATATTGATAATTTTAGTGATATATCTTTTATGACTCCGTTCCTGTCAATCTTTTTCGTTAGATAGAATGCAGCTTGTCTATACAAGTTGAGAATGCACAAAAGTACTTTTTTTTTGAAAAAATCAGTTATCTAGTTGTAACTTTGTTTTGTTAATAAAAGATAAAGATTTAAAATCAGGCTGATGAAATTTGTTGTTGATGATAAGATACCATTCATAAAAGGAGTTCTTGAACCTTTCGGAGAAGTAAGATATTTACCGGGGAAAGAGATATCACCCAAAGATGTTAAGAATGCAGATGCTTTGATAACACGTACCCGAACCAGGTGTAATGAAGAACTGCTGGATGGCTCTTCGGTAAAAATAGTTGCCTCGGCAACCATTGGATATGATCACATTGATACGGGATGGTGTGAAATACATGGTGTGGAATGGGCCAATGCGCCCGGATGTAATTCGGGATCTGTAATGCAGTACATTGCCTCGGTATTTTCTTTGATGGTTTTGGAAAAAGGTCTTGATCCCACAAAGTTGAAGATTGGTGTAGTGGGCGTGGGTAACGTTGGAAGCAAGGTAGCAAAACTTGCCTGGGTATTTGGAATGAAAGTTTATGAGATAGATCCTCCGCGTCAGGAGAATGAACCGGAAAAAACTTTTTACTCCCTTGATGAGGTTGCAGGCGAACTTGACGTAATCACTTTTCACACTCCTTTGACCAGGGAAGGAAAACACAAGACATTTCATCTGTTCAACGAAAAGCTGTTGAAAAAGCTGAAAAAAGATGTTACTGTACTCAATTCGTCACGAGGTGAGGTTGTGGACAATAAGGTACTTAGGGATGCACTAAAAAACAAAAAAGAAAAACAGGCTGTTCTCGATGTGTGGGAGAACGAACCGGATATCGACAAGGAACTCCTTGATCTGGTTTGGCTGGCCACTCCTCACATTGCCGGATATTCCCAGGACGGCAAGGCAAACGGTACCATGATGAGCGTTCATGCGGTAAGCAGAAAGCTTGGACTTAATATCGAATCCTGGAAACCTGAAGATGTACCCGTTCCGGAGAAACCGGTTATCGAGATCGATATAACAGGACTTTCCGATGCGGAGATCATCGCGAAAGCTGTTTTGCAAACCTACGATATCAGGAATGATGACAAAGTACTACGCGACGCTCCGGAAAAGTTTGAATACCTGAGAGGGGGCTATCCTGTGCGAAGAGAGTTTTTTGCTTATACGGTAAAACTTAGCGAAGCGAACCCATCAGCAACAGAAAAGCTGCAGATACTTGGATTTAATGTTTGAATATCGGCGTATTTTACAGAAAAAATACACCTGATGTTCTGAAGCAAATTTGAAAGTCATGCACTTTCAGGGGATAAGATCATATGCTGATTCCTTTTTCGAACTGTTGTTCCCGCGTGTTTGTTATGGTTGCGGGGCGCATCTTTTCGAAAACGAGCATGAAGTGTGCAACAGGTGTCTCAGAAGCCTTCCGCGAACAGGGTTTGAGCTTGTTGACGACAATCCGGTAAGCCGGTTGTTTTGGGGACGGATATTTGTAGAAAGATCGGCTTCGGTATTTTACTACCGTAAAGGAGAACTTCTTCAGAAATTATTTCACAGGTTAAAATACAGAGGCGGCCGTAAGCTTGGACATGTACTGGGCAAACAGGCGGGCAACATTCTTTTTCAATCGGGATTTACAGCTGGAGTGGATATTTTAATCCCGGTACCCCTGCATGAGAAGAAATACTGGCAAAGAGGGTACAACCAGAGTGAACTGATAGCACAGGGGATATCGGAGGCCTTGAAAATACCTGTAGTTGCAGATAATCTTATTCGAACGGTGTACACCGAGTCGCAGACTAATAAAGGCAGGTTTGAACGCTGGGAGAATGTAAGTTCCGTTTTTGCTTTGAAAGATGCCGGACAGTTAGACGGGAAGCATGTTCTTTTGATTGATGATGTCGTTACCACAGGGGCAACACTGGAAGCTTGTGTCAGCGCATTAAAAAGCAATGCTGACATAAAAGTCAGCATTGCAACGATCGGATGTGCTCAATTTTAGGTTGCTATCCGTATGAAAAAGAGGTTGCAAAAACAACCTCTTTAATTTGTATTTGTCAGGGATAAATGTCTTAGAGAGTTATAGCACTGTTCATTGCACTAAGCTTGGAGCTGATAGGGAGTCCGAATTTAGATGCATTGTCCTTCTTGATCTCGAACTTCAACTTATTATCCTTTATCACAAAATTTATCATACCTCCATATTTTGTCGCTCCGTCTTTTTCAGTAATTATCAGAGTGTTTTTTCCTCCTATTTTATCAATGATGGTAGAAGCATACTTTGACATATTTACCATATCTGAAACATACAACACCTGGCAATCAGTGATATCTGAAGGAGACTTAAACTCTTTGATGACCACATTCTGATAACCGAATTTTTTCCCTTTCGAAAGGCTTTTCAGCCAGTTGGCAACTTCCCGGTCTTTCAGTACACCGATAACAAAGTCTCCCTGCTTGGCCTCCTCGGGCCATCCAATGTAACGGATAAAACTTAAAGTAAATATCGATTTGTACTTGGAAACTTCGCCTTGTCCCTTCATTGTAAGCGGCAGAAGAATAACACTGATCAAAAATAGTATCTTTTTCATGACCTTTTTTCAATTAACCGTTTTAATTTATTTAATAACGCTATAGGACTTATAACGAAAAAATAATCTTAGGGTTACGTTTTTTGTTTAATTTTTTATGATCAACAACCGGGATTGTTTGACGAACATCACAAGGCATAGATTAATGAATAAAAAATCATAGTTTTGTATACTAAAGATTTAACATTAAAAGGATGCATGAATTCATGCAGTATTTTATGTTGTTGACTTTATTTTTTATCTAAGGATTAAAAAATACGTGAATGAATATAGTTGTTGTTGATGAGGGATTTTCCGGAGCTTTGGAATCCCGGCTTGAACAGTCTGTTCTTAAACTTGTAAATGATGCAAAAGAGTCGGAATATTCGCTTAGAAACATTTTGAAGCTGAATGTTTATGTGAATGCAAGAGATGAAAATGAGCTTGCAGACGTGAAAGAGGAATTGGATGAGTTACTGAAAAATGAATTTTCACAGTATATGCCTGCCGTGACACTGGTCAGCCAGGCTCCTATATCAGGAAATCAGGTGCTGGCAGAAGGTATCTTTCTCGAAGAAGGTGCAAATTTTAAAATAGAAAGGAATACTTTTAACAAGCATTCATATGTTGTCCTTTCATCAGGGAAGGATAAACCGAGACTGGTAATTTCAGGAGGAATAAACATTTCCGGTGCTGAAAATTTTGTTTTTGAGTGTCAGCGTATTTTTGATTTTGCCGAACAGTTGCTGCTGAAAGAAGATATGGATTTCAGTAATATCGTTTACCAGAAAAATTACATTCCCGGGATTTTTTCCCAAAGCAGGTACGGAAACGAAGAGGTAATGAATATCAACATTTTTGATAACATCAGATCACTTTACTTCAGCCCTGAACTTTTTAAAAACGGATACCCGGAACTGACAGCTACCGGTACGATAACAGGAAATGTAACACTGGAATTTGCTGCGGTATCAAAAGGAATACCTTCGGAGGATGATACAGAAGGAGATTATCCGGCACATCTTTTTGAAAATATTTTCTCGTACAGCACTTTGCCTGCCGGCATGAAACGTAAAGATATCCGGGAACAAACAGAGGCTATGGTCAAAGATATTACGGACAGGACCCATTTCGATCAAATTGAAAATAAAAAAGGGATCCTAAGGATTTACCTTATGGACCGTAATGATCTGCCTAAAGTAAAAAGTGTCAATGACAAAAACATTAACGCTGCCAAAATTGTATACTTAGAAGCAGGTATAAGTAACGATAATCGGATTTTCATGGAAACGGTAAAATAAAAAAACATGCTTTTTGTTAACACTAATTAATACAGCCCGTTTAACTTGTTTTTAATTTTATTTTAATTTCGCAGAGTTTTTAATACAAAATATATTATGTGGACCGGCATTGCCAGGATAATTCTTAAAAACAGGATACCTATCCTGATCTTACTTTTTCTTGCGACTGTTTTCATGGGATACAATGCCCGTCACATACAGATGTCATATCAGTATGCTCCGTTACTTCCCGAAGATGATCCTGCTTACAAACAGTATGAGTCTTTTGTTAAAAATTTCGGGAACGAAGGAAATCTTCTTGTGATAGGGGTCAAAGACGATAACTTTTTCACTGTTTCACATTTTAATAACTGGAACAGGTTTGCCGATGAACTGAAAGAGATACACGGTGTTAAATCTGTTTTCTCAGCAACTCAGGCATACCGGCTTGTAAAGAACAAAAAGGCGAAAAAGTTCGAGGTGCGCAAGATATTTCCCGATAAAGTGAAATATCAGACAGACCTTGATTCTCTTAAAAACTCATTTTTCAAACTGCCTTTTTACCGTAACATAATTTACAATCCCAAAACAGATGTCTACATGATAGCTGTTACCCTTGAAGACAAGATATTTCACAGTCCGGAAAGGGTGAAACTGATCGAGGATATTGAAAAAGCAGGAACGGAATATGATCACCGTACCGGGAATAAACTCCATTATTCCGGTTTGCCATACATCAGGATAGTAACGGCGGAGATGATCAAGAAAGAACTTAACATGTTCATTTTTCTTGCGCTCGGCATTACGGCTTTAATAATATTCCTCTTTTTCCGGTCTTTCAAAGTGGTTCTGTCATCCATGCTGGTGGTGGGCGTTGCAGTGATATGGGCATTGGGGATACAGGGGCTTTTAGGGTACAAGGTTACCATACTTACCGGGATGATACCGCCTTTGATAATCGTTATCGGAATACCCAATACGGTATTTCTCATAAACAAATATCATCAGGAATACCGGAGCCATAAAAATAAAATAAAGGCATTACAACGCGTGATCAGAAAGATAGGCAATGCCACGTTCCTGACGAACCTAACCACTGCTGCCGGTTTTGGGACATTCATTTTTACCAGTAGCCGAATCCTCGTTGAGTTTGGTGTGGTGGCATCCATAAATATCATCGTGGTATTTTTCCTCTCCATTTTGTTGATCCCTATTATTTTCAGTTTCCTGAAAGGCCCGCAGGAGAGGCATGTAAAACACCTTGACAGAAAACTGATGACAAGCATCGTGAACCGGCTGGTGAAGATATCGCTTGAGCATCGTAAAGCCGTTTACATTGGGACCGGGATAATCATACTGCTGGGGGTAATAGGTGTTACCAAGATAAAGACCACTGGCTATATGCTGGATGACATACCGCATGACCATCCTTTGTACCAGGACCTGAATTTCTTTGAGACGAATTTTCACGGCATGATGCCTCTTGAGATAGTGATAGATACAAAGAAACCCAACGGGGCAATACAGGCATCGAACCTGCGCAGGATGGATAAACTGCAAAAAGAGCTGGCCCGGTATCCTGAAATCTCTTCTCCCCTTTCACTTGTTGAGGTCGTGAAATTTGCCCGTCAGGCATTTTACAATGGTAAAGAGAAATATTATGGTGTGCCGGGAAACCAGGAGCGGAATTTTATCCTTTCTTATGTTGGAAAGATGAAGGGAGGTAATACCGATATTGTTTCGTCTTTTGTTGACTCTTTAAAAGAAAAGACACGTATCAGTTACCGTGTCGAAGATATCGGTTCAACAAAGATGAAAGAACTGCACCATGACATCAAGGCAACCATCGATTCTGTGTTCACATCAAAAAAATATGCAACAGCAGTTACAGGATCAAGTGTGGTATTCTTCAAGGGCACAGATTACCTGATAAAAAACCTGTTCACAAGCCTTATGCTTGCCATTCTGCTCATTGCTTCGTTCATGGCATGGATGTTCTCTTCAAAACGTATGGTGATGGTATCACTGATACCGAACCTTATACCTTTGCTGATGACGGCCGCGCTGATGGGATATTTCGGTATCTCAATAAAACCGTCAACGATACTGGTGTTCAGTATCGCATTTGGAATATCTGTTGACGACACCATTCACTTTCTTGCAAAGTACAGGCTTGAACTGGAAGACACAAACTGGAGCATCAGGGCTGCTGTGGTGCTTGCCTTGAGGGAGACGGGCGTGAGCATGATTTATACCTCGATAATCCTGTTCTTCGGTTTTGGAGTGTTCAGTGTTTCTGAATTTGGCGGTACGGTGGCCCTGGGAGTACTTGTTGCCATTACGCTTTTGTTCGCCATGTTCTCAAACCTGATCTTGCTGCCGTCACTGCTGCTGACACTTGAGAAAACTATTACCAACAGGTCTTTCAAAGAACCATTATTGCAGATATATGATGAAGATGAGGATATCGAACTTAGTGATCTCAAGATAGAAGAAGGAAACAAAAAAGAAGAATAATCGTAAACAGGAAGCATGTATTCGTTAAAAGAACTTCAGGAGCTGATACATAATGAGATAAGCAGTCTTAGTACTGGTGAAGAACCAAAAGGACTTTATGAGCCCATCCACTATGTTCTGTCTCTTGGGGGAAAACGTATTCGTCCGGCATTGTGTCTGTTGGCTTATCAGTTATTCAGTAAAAAGGAGTTTGGGAAAGAGGTCATCTATCCAGCCATCGGACTGGAAGTGTTCCATAACTTTACCCTTCTGCACGACGATGTGATGGATGCTGCCAATATGAGGCGGGGGATGCCTACCGTGCATAAAAAATGGGACGGCAACACGGCGATACTCTCTGGTGACGCTATGATGATAAAGGCATATCAGTATATGGCAGAATGCCCGGAGAAATATATGCCTGAAGTTATGAAGGCCTTTAATGACCTGGCCCTTGGTGTTTGTGAAGGACAGCAATATGATATGGATTTTGAGTCCCGCAGTAATGTTTCCGTTGATGAATATCTGGAGATGATACGGCTTAAAACATCCGTATTGATAGCAGGTAGCTTGAAAATAGGAGCGATAATCGGCGGGGCCTCACAAAAGGACAAGAATTTTTTGTACAAATTCGGAGAGAATATCGGCATTGCATTTCAGCTTCAGGATGACTTTCTTGATGTTTACGGTGATCCTGCCGTTTTCGGGAAGAACATAGGCGGAGACATCGTGAACAACAAAAAGACATTCTTACTGCTCCAGGCATTACAAAAGGCTCAAGGGCAAGCAAAAGAGGAACTGAACAAATGGCTTGAAAGCAAGGATGCCGATACGGAGAAAAAGATCGCTGCTGTAAGGAACATTTATGATGAGCTTGGCATTCCGGGACTCTCACAAGACCTGATGAACAAATATTTCAACAGATCGATAGAAGCACTTGAGCAGATCGATGCTGATGAAAATCAGAAGGCAGACCTTAAACAGTTTGCTGTTAATCTAATTGACAGAGTTAATTAAAAAATATTTTTTGTATCTTTTGGCATAATTTTTTTAACATGGAATATCTTACCGGAAAAATCATTCAGATAGTAGGACCTGTGATCGATGTAAGCTTTGATATTACTGAAGACCAGGAACTACCTGCAATACTCGATGCCCTCGAGATAACAAGGGAAAACGGGGACACTCTGATCATAGAGTGTGAACAGCACATTGGCGAAAATACCATTCGCTGTATTGCCATGGACTCCACAGATGGCCTGACAAGGGGGATGGATGTCAGACATCTTGGTTCGCCTATCACCATGCCCAAGGGTGACCTTGTAAAAGGAAGGCTTCTCAATGTTGTGGGAAATGCCATTGACGGCCTTGACCCCGTAACCAAGGAGGGAGGATCTCCTATACATAAAGAAGCTCCACCTTTTGATGAGCTTTCTACAGAATCGGACATCTTTTACACGGGTATTAAAGTGATTGACCTGATCGAGCCTTATGCCAAAGGAGGTAAGATCGGTTTGTTTGGCGGAGCTGGAGTTGGCAAGACCGTGCTCATACAGGAACTTATCAACAACATAGCCAAAGGCTATTCCGGATTGTCTGTTTTTGCAGGTGTGGGAGAAAGGACACGTGAGGGTAATGACCTGTTGAGGGAAATGATCGAGGCAGGTATCGTGGACTATGGCGAAGAATTTAAGAAATCGATGGAAGAAGGAGGCTGGGACCTTAGTAAAGTGGACCAAAAAGCCCTTGCCGAGAATTCACAGGTTACAATGGTGTTCGGGCAGATGAACGAACCGCCGGGAGCGCGTGCCCGTGTTGCCCTTTCCGGGCTGACCATTGCAGAAAGTTTCCGTGATGGTGACGGTAAAAGCGGAGGAAGGGACATTCTTCTGTTTATCGATAATATCTTCCGTTTTACACAAGCAGGATCAGAGGTGTCCGCACTTCTTGGCCGTATGCCTTCTGCCGTAGGTTATCAGCCTACCCTGGCATCTGAAATGGGAGCCCTGCAGGAACGTATCACATCTACCAAGCATGGCTCCATCACCTCAGTACAAGCGGTTTATGTACCTGCCGATGACCTTACAGACCCTGCGCCGGCAACAACTTTTGCTCACCTTGATGCCACAACGGTGCTGAGTCGTAAGATCGCTGAGCTTGGTATCTATCCGGCCGTAGATCCGCTGGATTCAACATCCAGGATACTTACTCCCGAGATAGTAGGAGATGATCACTACAACACCGCACAGCAGGTCATAGAGTTGCTTCAGCGATACAAGGAATTACAGGATATCATTGCCATCCTAGGTATGGAAGAACTTTCGGAAGAGGATAAGCTGGTGGTTCACCGTGCACGACGTGTACAGAGGTTCCTGTCACAGCCGTTTTTCGTGGCTGAGCAGTTTACCGGTCTTAAAGGTGTGTTCGTAAGTATTGAAGATACCATAAAAGGATTTAAGATGATCATGAGCGGTGAGGTTGATAAATATCCCGAAGCGGCATTTAACCTTGTGGGTACCATCGAGCAGGCCATTGAAAAAGGAGAAGAATTGCTTAAACAATCCAAAGGTTAATGATGAAAGATAATCTGCATCTTGAGATAATCACTCCTGAAACTATAGTTTACGACGGGCCTGTAGGATTGGTACAGGTACCGGGAGACAGTGGTACATTCACTCTTCTGAAAAACCATGCCCCGATAATCTCAGCGTTGGGAAAGGGCGAGATAAGAGTGATAGGGAAGAACGGTGTCGAGGATATCTTTAAGTGTGATGGTGGTGTGCTTGAGTGTCAGGATAACGAAGTTACCATTTTGATAAGCAAAGTAATTAAGTAGACTTTCCCCGGCAAAATTCTATTTCTTTGAAAAAAATACTGATCATCCGTTTGAGTTCTATCGGAGACATTATTCAGTGCATGTCAGTTGTTGGCGGCATAAAGAAGCGTTATCCGGAGGCAGAATTATACTGGATCGTACGTACAGATATGGCGTCGTTGCTCAGGATCGATCCCCGTATTGACCTCATTCTGGAGTTTGGCCGGAAAGAAGGTATCGGAGGTCTTGTCAAACTTGCATTCAGATTGAGAAAGGAGAAATTCAATCTCATTTATGATGCCCATTCAAATATCCGTTCCAATATCCTTAAGCTGGTTCTTTGTCCTTTCGGCCTCTGTAATTTGACAAAGACAAGACTTGTGACACGCCACAAGGACAGGCTGAAACGCCTTTTGCTTTTCCGTTTCGGGATAAATCTTTTACCCAATCCGTTCAGGGCTTTTGTTTCTTTCCGGAAGCCTTTGGGCAAAGCCGGGATAAAGGATTTTGACACGGAATTTAATAGTTGGACCTTCCCGGAGGAGACGGAAGAAAAGATAAAAGAACTGTTACTTGATAAAATTCCGCAAGGAGCAAAATGGATAACACTTGTGCCGTCGGCGGCGTGGGAACTGAAAAGGTGGCCTGTGGAATACTGGCAAAAACTTGTCGGATTATTGCCTGAGTATCATTTTGCTGTCATAGGCGGGCCTGCAGATACTTTTTGTGAAGATATTCGTTCGTCTGCACCAGACAGGGTTGTAAACCTTGCAGGCAAAACATCGCTGATGGAAAGTTTTTGTGTGATACATCACTCACCGTATGTGATAAGTGGTGATACCGGTTTTCTTCACGCAGCCGATCTGTTTAACAAGCCCGGGCAGGCAATAATAGGCCCTACGGCATTTGGTTTTCCGTCAGGAGCAAAAATGAAAGTTATGGAGATCGACCTGCCTTGTCGTCCATGCACAAAAGACGGAAGTACAGAGTGCAGGATCAAAGAAAAGCGAAAATGCCTGCTCGATATAACCCCTGAAATGGTCAGGGATGAGGTTTTGTCATCTTATTAGATTTTGAGAACATTATTAACGATACTTTGTTATTGAGTATGAGCAGGTAAAACGGAAGGGGAAAGTATTGAAAAAAATAACTATTTTTGCAACAATTTTGAATTTTCTGCGTACAAGGTATGCTTCGTGCTGTTTGTTCACGTAAACGATTAAATTTAAATACACTAATAATATTATGAAGTTATCCAGGTTTAAGTATAAACTACCGGAAGAGCTTATTGCTCTGCATCCGGCACCAAATCGTGACGAGTCACGTCTAATGGTTCTGCACCGGGACACAAAAAAGATTGAGCACAAGATATTCAAGGATATCATCAATTATTTCGATGAAGATGATGTTATGGTGTTCAACAATACAAAGGTTTTTCCGGCAAGGTTATACGGAAACAAGGAAAAGACAGGGGCCGAGATCGAGGTGTTCCTTCTTAGGGAGCTGAACAAAGATCAGCGTTTGTGGGATGTTCTGGTCGATCCTGCACGTAAGATACGTATTGGCAATAAGCTGTATTTCGGTGAGGATGATCTTTTGGTGGCAGAAGTGATAGACAATACAACATCGAGAGGCCGTACTTTGCGTTTCCTTTTCGACGGACCTTACGAGGAGTTCAAAAAGACCCTTTACAGTCTTGGCGAGACCCCGCTTCCGAAATTTATAAGAAGAGAGGTTGAACCTGAGGACAAAGATCGCTATCAGACCATCTATGCTAAGCATGAGGGTGCCGTTGCCGCTCCTACTGCAGGTATGCATTTTAGCCGCGAACTGATGAAGAGGCTGGAGATAAAAGGAATAAACTTTGCCGAGATCACACTTCACGTGGGGTTGGGGAATTTCCGTTCGGTAGATGTGGAAGACCTTACAAAGCACAAGATGGACTCAGAACAGATATTCATCACGGAGGAAGCAGCCAATATAATAAACACAGGTAAAGAGAGGAAGAAAAGAATTTGTGCAGTCGGAACTACCGTTATGCGCACTCTTGAAAGTTCCGTTTCAACATACGGCCATGTAAAGCCGTTCGAAGGATGGACAAATAAGTTTATTTTCCCACCGTATGAGTTCAGTGTTGCAAATTCCATGATAACGAATTTTCATTTACCCTACTCAACACTCCTGATGATGGGAGCTGCATTCGGAGGGTATGATTTTGTAATGGACGCCTATAATTTAGCGGTGAAAGAGAAATACCGGTTTGGCACCTATGGCGATGCGATACTGATAATTTAACTGAAAATAAATTAATGCCCCGCAAGGGGCTTTTTAATTTTTATATCCCTAATGGAACCTGAAATAACGGTAATAACTGCAACATATAACAGAGCCTATATCTTATCTGTTGCAATACAAAGTGTACTGGACCAAACGTTTGATAACTGGGAATATATTATAGTTGATGACGGGTCTGAGGACGACACTTATGATGTTGTTTCTACTTTCCAGAAAAAAAACAGCCGAATAAAATATCTGAAATTAGAAAAAAACAGTGGTCAGAGTATTGCTTTGAATAAAGGTATTGAGGCAGCAAAAGGAGCGCTGATATCTTTTCTTGATTCCGACGATGCATTACATCCCGAATATCTGGAGCAACAGGTAGAAGCTTTTAAACAAAACGATAACCTGGGGCTGTGTTATGTCGGAGCTGACTATTATTTCAATGATGAGAAGATCAGAACTTTACATATCCATCAGTCGGGGGATCTGGAATATTATTTATTTAAAAGACTAACAGGTATTAATGGTTCTACTTTTACTGTCAGAGCTACGGTATTTAAAGATGTCGGGGGTTTCGATCCGGAATTCCCTGCTTTGAAAGATTTTGAACTTATCACAAGGATAGCACGATATTACGATTTCGATTATCTTACAGGGTATAACACAAGGGTTCAGCTGTCTTCGAAAGACAGGATAAGTGATAATGTAAAACTGGTGACAAGAGGGCGCATCATGTTTCATAAAAAACATAAAGAGAGAGGCAAGGAGATAGGAGCTTATCATCTCATGCTGAAAAAAATGGCGCGGATCTATGCTCAAAACAGTAAAGACATGCCTAAAGCCTATAAATGTTTATTTGATGCGATCAAATATAAACCGGATTATTTATATGCTTATGTATATTTGTTTAAACTCCCTTTCCTGTTTTTTAAGAACGTTTGAGTTTTTCAGTAAGATAAGATTCCAGATTTTCTATCATCGTTTCAAGGGAAAACTCCCTGGTAACTCTTTCTTTGACCCGTTCGGTATTATATTCTACCTTTCCTGTTTGCAGGAATTTAAGGATGGCCTCTTTTAATTTTACAACATTTGCAGGGGGTATCAGGTGTTCCGTATCCTTTTCTCCAAATAACTCGGCAGCCCCGTTAACTTTAGTACAAATGACAGGAACGTTTATCGACAAGGCCTCCATGATAACATTGGGCATTCCTTCATAAAGGGAGGGTAAAACAAAAAGATCAGCCATTTTAAGTAATGGTTTTACATTGTTTTGAAATGGAAGAATAAAAAAGTTTTTCTCAAGCTGGTATTTTTTTATTTCACTTTGAAGTCTGTGTTTTTCTTTTCCTTTTCCGGCAATTAAAAAATAAGTGTCCGGAAAACCTTTTGTTGCCTCTGCAGCCGCCCTGATAAGATATTGGAATCCTTTCTGTGAAGAGAGCCGTCCCATAGAAACTATGATCTTATGATTCGGGTTAAACCCGGGGATATATTCTGCCAGGTTTAGCCTTGCATGAAAGATGTCATCCTGTTCAACGCCATTGTATATGACCTTAACAAAAGAATCATCCCACCAGCCATAGCCATCATAAATTGATTTTATGGTTTTTGTGTTGGTTATTAATCCTTTACAGGATATGTTATATATAATTCGGTGTTTTAAGTTCTTTTTCATTAATCTAACACCATGCCGGGCAATTATTACAGGTTTATGCCCTAAAGCAGAAGCTAAACCAGCATACATGATATCCCTGTTTTGTAAACCTATGATAACATCAGGCCTGGCAGTGTTGATAAACTTATACAGTTGAGATGCACCTCTGATACTTATATCGGAACGGATCATGATCGGTGTGGTAGGGATACCTTTTTCCGAAGCTTTTATATCCAATACCGAGTAAGGATAGCATCCTATGGTAACCTGATGTCCCTTTTCCCTAAGTCCCTGGGCAGCAAGTATCATCCATTTTTCTCCTCCTCCCCATTTGGTTTTTCCTATGGAATTTGTCAGTAATAACTTCATTGGGGCTGAGATGTTTGTTATCTTAATTTTTCGGGGAAACCCTGAGTTACAAATTAAAAATATCCGTTGTTGTCTTTTAATCGTTCAAGATATTTTGCCATACCGTTCTCAAGTGAGGTGAACTCCCCGGTAAAACCGGCATTTCGCAACTTTGAAATATCGGCTTTTGTGAAAGCCTGATACTTGCCTTTAAGATTATCGGGGAAAGGAATTGTATTTATTTTGCAGTTGCCGTGAAGTTTCACAAATATCTCTGCCATATCCATGAATGACCTCTCCTGCCCTGTCCCACAGTTATAAATTCCACTCTTTTTATTTTTGATGAAGAATCTTACTACTTCAGCAACATCTTCCACGAATATAAAATCCCGCAGGAAGTTCTCGCTTCCTTCAAAAACTTTTATTTCACCGGTTTCTTTTGCCTGGTTGAAAAAGTGAAAAGGCACGGAAGCCATACTTCCTTTATGGTTCTCCTGATACCCGTAAACGTTGAAATACCTCAGGCCGGTGATCTGACTTTTATATTTTTCTGCGGAATAAACTTTTCTTACATAGTTGTCGAATATGAACTTTGAAAATGCATAACCGTTAAGGGGATATTCGCAGGCAGGATCTTCCCGGAACCCGGCATCTCCGTTGCCGTACACTGAGGCACTGGATGCATAGATGAGATCTGTCTCATTTTCGAGGCAGTAATGCAGCAGAACTTTTGAATAATTGTAATTATTATTGATCAGATAGTTTACGTCTGTTTCTGTAGTTGAGGAGCATGCTCCCTGATGAATGATAGTTTCAACTTTCCCGAGCTTCGGCAGCTTTTCGGGGAAAGATACCTTATCGATGAAATCATGGAATTTTAATCTGTTCAGGTTTAAGAACTTTTGTGAGCTGCCCAGGTTATCTACGATGATGATATCTTCGATCCCCTGATCGTTCAGCGTCTTAACCAGATTGCTTCCAATAAAACCTGCTCCTCCTGTAACTATTATCATGGTTTATGTTTTTTTAACTGTTCATGTCCGACATCAGATAGTCTTTCACCTCCAGAAATGCTTTTTCCATCTTTATCATGTTGTCGATGAGAAAGTAGCTTATGTCCGGCCACTGCTCTTTGATGTATATGTCTGCCGGCATTTCAGTGAATACCCTGCACACCTGTTTGCCGTTTGGCTTTTCATACAGGTATTCCCATGTCAGCGGTTTTCCAAATGCTTCCTCAAAAATGGTTTTTGCTGCTTCAAGGCGCTCATAAAGTTCAAGCCTTTTCTCTTCCTGGCGGTGATTTATCTCAAGTGCAACAATTGCTTTCTCCCTATCAACATCAAAACGAAGATCAAGGCCTTTTATTCCGGTTTTGTCGTTTATCCATCTTTTTTTCCTGCCTTTCTGACCGGGCAATCTTCTAGTTCTGTTCTCTAGCTTTCGCCAGAATTCAAGCCTTAGCTCTTTTGCCTCTTCTTTGGAAAACATCGTTGTTTAATTTGGGGTTCAAAGATAATGTATTTTTTAGATTCTTTTTTGAATACGGGTTTATAGAATCAACCTGTGGTGTTTTTGCCCCGTATAAAATTTTTGCTTAACGGGAAAATCATTACCTTTTGCAGCAAAAAATAAATAATATGTCTGAGATATCACAACACGTAGCGGATCATGGTAAAAATATCTACGAGATGACCAAAGGTTTCCTTGACGGGGAAAAGGGTGGCGATCTTTACACAAAATATCAGCAGGTCATTGACACTGCAACTCCTTTTGAGGTTATCATTGGATTTCACCTGACAATGAAGGACAACTATCCCATTGAGGATGTGAAATCAACTATTAATAAAGTACTGAACCTTTTATACAAGGCCCTTAACGAACATAAGTCGTTAGTTCCGGAAGAGGGCAGTTTCCTCGATAGCCTTGTGAAGAACAATGCTATTATGGCCCGAAAATTGGAAGAGCTAAAACCATGGGTTAAAAAGTTCAATAAAAGACCTGCTGATAAAGAGGTACGGGAAAAACTTACAGCAACATTTACTGACCTTTTGGCTTTTAAAAAGCATTATGTGATCAAAGAAAATCAGCTTTTCCCTGTGATAGAGAAATATATTCCCGAACACGGATGCCTGCAGATCATGTGGTCGTTCCATGACGATATTTACCGCAACCTGAACGAACTGATAGAAAAACTCAACGACCCGTCTGCCGACCTGTTTGACATTAATCAATTATTTGGTCAGGTGTTCTTCAATATGCTTGCAATAAAATTCCGTGAAGAGAAAATACTCTTCCCTGTCATCATGGAGCAAATTCCGACGGAAGAGCTTGACGGCCTGCTGGAGGAGAGCATAGAACTCGGCTATCCGTATTACACACCTGAATTATCATTAACAAAAAAGAAACAGGAAACAGCTACAGATGGCAAGATCGACCTTGGTACGGGCATAGTGACAGTTGAGCAGTTAAAGCTGATCTTTGCACATTTGCCGGTTGATATAACATATGTGGACGAGAATGATACCGTGGTGTTTTTCTCAACTCCGCCGCACCGCATCTTTCCCCGCACTAAGGCTGTGATAGGAAGATCTGTTCAGAACTGCCATCCTCACGAAAGTGTTGATGTGGTAAACAGAATAGTGGAATCATTTAAAAAGAAAGAGAAAGATGTTGCTGATTTTTGGTTCAACATGGGTGACCGAATGATCTACGTCCGGTATTTTGCTGTCAGGAATGAGCAGGGCAATTACAAAGGCGTGCTCGAAGTGTCCCAGGAAGTATCAGACATCCGGAAACTTGAAGGTGTGAAGAAACTTCTTGACTGGGATTGATTCATAAAAGAATGAACAATTATCAAATAGAAAAGTCTGAAATTAAAATATGCAAAAAAAGAGATGTGTTAATACCTGTACTTCTCGGTGCAAAATCGCTAACTTTACTTTTATTTTAAACATAAAAACTCATGCAACTAAGAAGTGTTAATCCGGCAAAGGAAGAGGTAAATCGCAGTTATCAGGCCCATCAGCTAGATGAGGCAGATCAGATACTTGATGATTCAGTCATAGCCTTCAGGGAGTGGCGGCAGACAAGTTTTAACGAGCGGGCAGAACTGCTTAGAAAGATGGCGGATATCCTGCGTCGTAAACGTGAGAGTTTATCCTTTATCATAACTGTTGAGATGGGAAAACACATTAGGGAATCGAGAGCCGAAATCGATAAATGCGCATGGGTGTGCGAATATTACGCTGACAACGGAGAGAAATTCCTGGAATCAGAAACTGTTGAAACCAATGCATCACTTTCATATGTAACATATCAACCACTGGGACCGGTTTTGGCGATCATGCCCTGGAACTTTCCTTTCTGGCAGGTATTCAGGTTTGCAGCACCTACTGTTATGGGGGGTAATACTGCCTTGCTTAAACATGCATCAAATGTTCCGGGGTGCGCTCTTGCCATTGAAGAGGTCTTTGCGGAGGCAGGTTTCCCCGAAAATGTTTTTCGGTCACTACTGATCTCAAGCAGCAAGATCGACATGGTGATAAAAGACAAGAGAGTTAAAGCCGTTACACTTACCGGCAGTACTCCTGCCGGGAAAACAGTTGCATCCTTGTCTGGCAAGTATGTTAAAAAGACTGTGCTTGAACTTGGCGGCAGTGACCCTTACATTATTCTTGAAGATGCCGACCTGGACCTTGCCGTTGAAGCATGTGTGGCCGGACGGTTGCTTAATGCAGGCCAAAGCTGTATCGGTGCCAAACGTTTCATCGCTGTAGATTCTGTTTACGACCGCTTTGAAGAGATGTTCACTGCAAAGATGCAGGAGGCAAAGTACGGTGATCCGTTTGACGAGAGTGTGACTTTCGGCCCTATCGCAAGAAATAACCTTCGTGAAGAGTTGCACGTCCAGGTAGATATGAGTGTTGATAAAGGTGCGAAACTGCTTACCGGTGGGGAGATTCCCGAAACGACCGGCTTTTATTATCCACCTACCGTCCTGGCGAATGTCAAGCCCGGAATGCCGGCATACGATGAAGAGCTGTTTGGGCCTGTTGCTTCCCTCATCAGGGCCAAAGATGAAAAAGATGCTATTCGTATCGCCAACGATACATCTTTTGGCCTTGGAGGTGCTGTTTTTACCCAGAACATTGAGAGGGGAAGGCAGATCGCGGAGTTTGAACTGGAGGTAGGGAGTTGTTTTGTTAATGGCTTCGTGAGAAGCGATCCGCGATTACCGTTCGGAGGGATCAAAGGCAGTGGTTACGGTCGTGAATTGTCTCATTTTGGCATCAGGGAGTTTCAGAACATCAAGACGGTCTATATCAGGTAAATGGACAGTAAAAAAGCTCTTGGCAAAGCTGCTGCATATTGCTCCCGGCAGGAGAGGTGCATTTCCGATGTGACAAAGAAACTGGAAGCATGGGGAGTTGAGCCGGATGAGTTTGGTGCGATTATTGAACATCTTTTAAAGGAGAAGTTCATTGACGAGCAAAGGTATGCTCTTTTTTACACAAGGGATAAGTTCAGGTTTAACGGCTGGGGAAAGGTCAAAATAAAGTATGGGTTGAAGCAGAAAGGCATTGCTGAGCAAAATATCCGTGATGCTTTGTCGGAGATAGATCCGGTAGAATATGAACAAAAACTTTATGAATTGCTCAAAAATAAATTTAACCAGATAAAAGGCAGGAGAGATGAATATCACACACGGGCAGCACTAACCAGATTTGCCGCTTCGAAAGGTTATGAACAGGATTTAATATATCCTGCCATCGAAAAGTTAATATAAAACCTTATACCATGAACCTAAAACAGTATAATTCGTTAGTTTCAAAATTAGTTATTGCATTAATCCTTTTTGTGGTTGTACCTCAAACGTCATTCGCCAAAAGAAAACCAGCCTGGGTGAAGCAGAGGCCTGACGATCCTGCTTACTACATTGGTATAGCAATGTCTCCCAAGACCAAAGACAACAGGGACTATGTTAAAACAACAAGGGCAAAGGCGTTGAAACAGTTGAGTTCCGAGATCAAGGTAAGGATATCTTCCAATTCGGTACTTCATCAGCTTGAGGACATAGGCGGGTTTCGTGAAGGCTATGAGGCAGAGATACGCACTTCGGTCGAACAAACACTTGAAGGGTATGAGGTGAAAACCTGGGAGAACAGAAAAGAGTACTGGGTAATGGTACGTCTTTCGAAAGAGAAGTACAGAAGGATGAAGATGATGGAACTTGACATGGCAAAATCACATGCTTATTCATACTTTCAGGATGCTCAAAAAGCACTGAACGAAGAACATGATGTCATTTCTGCGCTCAACTGCCTGAGCAAAGCTGTAGTGAGCATAAAGGGCCATCTTGAAGAGGACTTGACATATCGTTCGATTGACGGGTCATTAAATATGGGAACAGAAATATACAGTCAGATACAGGATATCTTTCACAGGGCAGAGCTTACCCCTGTTCAAAAAAAATACATGTTATCACTTTCACGGAATGAACAAAATCCTATAGAGGTAAAGGCAAACCTTTATACAAGTAATGGGGAATCTGTCCCGCTAAAAGGTCTTCCTTTAAGTTTTGAATTTGTGAAAGGTGAAGGAGTTCTTTCATCCCAGTCAGTTACTGGGCATGACGGGATCGCTAAAGTGGTAGTTTCAAGGCTGATATCAAAAAGAAAGGATCAGGAATTAAAGTGCTCGCTTGACATGTCAGAAGTGAAAAATGACGGACAGGATACTGAAACCATGAAAGTACTTGAAATTTTCTTTCCCTCCAAACTTGTTCCCACGGCTTACATTTCACTTGAACTGAGAAGGTCGAAAGCATATTTGGAAACAAAAGAGAAGATATTTGGAATAATATCGGAACAGGAGCCATTCACGGGATCCGTAAAGACTATCTTAAACAAAAGCTTTTTCACTTTTACCGGTTCAAAGGACAGTGCGGATTACGTCGTTTCGGTAAATAGTGATTTTAAAAAGGCAGAGGAGAAGAAGGGTAACGGTTATTCGCTTTTCATTGTATTTGCCGATTTCAGCATCTCGATCACGAATGCCCGGACAGGAGAGGAGGTCTTTTCCGACAGTATCAACGGAATAATGGGCATGAGGCCCGGCAGTTTTGAATATGCTCTAGGGGATGCCCGGAAAAATGCACTCGAAGCATTTAAGAAAAAAATAATATCAAGACTTGAGCAGCTTGATCTGTAACCTTATCCGCAAGGTATTTATTTTTTCTAATTAAATTACTTGCGGATCTTGGGTGTAATAAAAAACCCGGCCTTCTGACCGGGTTTTAAGTTTACTGTAAATTTACTTTTTCTGTATAAGTGGCATCTCCGAAAAGAGAGTTGCCCTGATCGTAGCATCAACAAATCGGTCTATTTGTAAAAATCGTGTTGCTGCTCCGATGCCAAGCTCTTTCTTTACTATTTTGTAGTACTTCGTTTGGAGTGCCAGCATCTTTTTCCGTCTTGCAAAATAATTCTTGTTAATCTTCTCCAGGTCTTCGTCAGTGAGTTCGTCACTTTGATTTACCATTTTTTTGTAGTCGGAAATGACACTTGCCTGTATCTTGCTTTCTTCTTCCTGATACTTATCGTAAATGGGCCAGAAGCGGTTAAATTCCTCAGTGGAAAGCTGCATGTTCTGGACAAAAAATACCTTTCGTTCCGATTTAAGGATCGATTTTACAAGTTCAAGTTCTTGGGTGGTTACCTGGGAAAATGCAGTTAGACCTACCGTGATAATTCCAATTAATAAAAAGATCTTCTTCATAGTTTTAATTAATGTTTAAAATACATTTGCTTACTGTAAAAACAAACTTAACTGAGTTTTGTTTCGTCAAAAATAAACAATAATTTGAAAGATGTGCCTTACTACGGCACAACGGCTTTAAATAACCTTTTGGGGCTATTGGTATCATTTTTATTAGCTATTATTTTGATGTAAGGAAAAATGTCCTTATTATTGGTTAATAATACCTAAAGGTGTCATTTGTGAATTTTAATAAGACAACAGAATACTCTTTAAGAATATTAGGTTTTATGTCCATTGAAGAGGATAAAATCTATAGTGCCGAAGTATTAAATGAAAACCTGGAGATACCTTTCAGGTATCTTCGTAAGCAACTTACAAAACTTTCCAATAACGGACTGCTCACCAGTTACCGGGGTAAAAGCGGCGGCTACATGTTGTCAAAGCCTTCAAAAGAGATCACTCTTTGGGACATTATTGAAGTTACGGAGGATATTGATCATACGCATCAGTGTATTTTTGGTTTTGAAGATTGTGCATTCGGACAGAGATGTGCAATTCATCATAAGTGGGAGAAAATACAGGAGGCTATCAATGAAATGCTTAAAGACACGACTCTTGAGGAGTTAAAGAGAATAGGACCGCAACGGTTCATTTCACAACACAATTTAATGCTAACTAAAAATGTTTAATTATGGTTGATTCAACAGTTGTTTTAAACGGGCAAACAATTGCATATACCTTATATGCGATTGTTGTTTTACTTTTTATGGCATGGTTTGCCGTAAAAATCACTGCTAGCGGCAAAGCAGGAGTTCTTAGCAATAAGCTCTTTGCGATACTTGTTATTTTTCTTACAATAATGGGTGTCTCTTTGCACATTGCCACAAGCACAACGATACCCTGGGTACCGGTAGACCTCAACAGGAGCGATTACACTCCTGATAAGACGGTCAATATTACCGTTAAGGACCACAAGTTCATTTTACCCGAAAATCCCATCACAGTGGAGAAAGGGGATCTTGTTCTTTTCGATGTGAAATCGGAGGATCTCACCTATGGATTTGGCATCTTCCGTGCCGATAACTCCATGGTTTGTCAGATGCAGGTTGTTCCGGGACACAGAAACGATCTTTTATGGAAATTTGAAAAGGCCGGAAAGTATACCATAAGGTCCACAGAATACTCGGGGCCTAAAGGGCATCAGATGATAGAGAAAGACGCATTGATAGTCACCGAATAAATTATTAATCCTAAAATATTGAATACTATGAGTTTCAAAGATACATTTATGAATGGCGAACAGGGGGCATTTAATCCCGATGGCCTCACGCCGATGCAAAAACTTGCTTTACGCTTTGTTGTAGTAGGAGTTTTATATTACGGGCTTGCATCTATCGAAGGAATGATAATGCGTGTGTATGAGATAACTCCCATACCGGGTTTTGATGCAGAACACTTTTTTGCTATCATGACTGCCCACCCGCTGGTAGGTATTTTCGGTTCTTCTTACTCCATTGTTTTTGGAGCATTTTTATTCCTTGTTCCTTTCCTGATGAAAAAACCTTTGTGGAGTATCAAACTGGGTAACTGGAGCTTTGTTCTGGTTGCCATAGGAACTATTATTTTCTGGGGCTCGGCTTTTATTTCACACTATGCCCCTCTTTATACTTTATACTGGCCTCTTCCTGCCGATTTTTCACAATTCAGTGACATAGGCGGAGCGGTATTTATTTTGGGTATTGCACTTGTAATGGTAGGAACCTTGTTCTTTGTTATCAATATCTTCAAGACTATTGCATACACTCCCGAAGGGCATGAGAAAGTGAACGGAAGGGCAATGCTTGCATCTGCTACCGGTTTTTCATGGAAAGAGAGTATATTCAGAAAGAAAAGCAAGCGACGTGAGCATCTTGTGTCGCTGCCGGTCGCTGCTGTCGCAAGGGGTACTGTTGATACAGCTCTTAATGCCGCGATAATAACTTTTACAGGAGTTTTGATACTTGTTTACATGGTGGCTCACATCATGGGTTATGACCTGAAAGATACTGCCATTGATGCCCTGCTTTACAAAAACTGGTTTTGGTGGGGACTTGACCTGATAGCTGACGGTCTTGTGCTTATTTTTGTTGCAGGCACATGGTATCTGCTTGCCATACTGATCACGGGCAAGGATCTTTATATGGCCAAGTGGGCACGTCTGGCACTGTGGGTTGAGATGGTCGTTTCATGGACAGTATGGTCGCACCACCTCCTTGCCGACCAGGCACAGCCGGCAATTCTGAAAATAGTTTCGGGAGAGTTCGTTACGGCTTTCGAGCTTATCACCCAGGGAATGGCATTTTTCATCACATTGATCACACTCTGGAGTGCACGTCCTCTTAAAATGACCAATCCGCTTAAGTTCCTGCTTGGTGGTTTGACCGGGTTCGGGCTTGCAGTACCTGCAGGTATCATTCAGGCCGACATAGGCTTGAATCGTATCCTTCACAACACTCAGTGGATCATTGGCCCTCACGTTCACGTTGCTATTCTTGTGGGACTAACAATGACTCTGTT
>JALVJU010000526.1 GCA_027034005.1 Marinilabiliaceae bacterium | reverse complement strand
TGCATTGGAAAATGTTAAGAAATCGCCAAAGATACAGGTGGTGGACACTGGAATTGTTAACAAATTTGTCGGGGCGCAAGTTCCGATTTTATCAGATAACAATATTGATAAAGTATTTGAAGGCAAAATAGCAGAACATATAACAGGTCAGGAACTGCTATCTTTGCAGACAAGTAGTATGGCAAAGAATATTTTTTGGGTTAAAGAGAAGAATCAATCAAGTGCAGAAGTGGATTATATTTTACAAATAAACAACCTGCTCATTCCGGTTGAAGTGAAGCGGGGTAAAACCGGTCGTTTACGTTCTTTAATGGGATTTATTGATTTGGCGCCTCATGGATTTGCAGTTAGGGTCTATTCGGGCAAATTAACATTTGAACAAGCCAAAACCACCAAAGGTAAACCTTTTACACTTCTTAATCTTCCATTTTACCTGCTACCTCTAATCGAAAAGTATATCAGGAAAATGACATCTCAGGACTTGTCATTAAACTAAGATTTTAAAGGATAAAAAAGAATTCGATTAATTAAAATTTGTCCAATGTGAGAAGGAATGTCATCATTAAATTGTGCAGGTTTGAAAGTGTTAACCTTTTTGGGGCAAAAGGTCGGTTTACAGAGTAACAGAATTATCAGTTAAGGTTGTTTAGCCTTTTCTTCATGACCAATAGAGTTGTATTGTCAAAATTAACCGGCTGAAACGATTGGGGGCGCGATTTCGAGTCGCACCCCCAATATAATCCTTTAAGTTCAGGTTTAGTAGCCTCTGTCTTCTCTCAACTGCTCCATCTCCTTGTTGAATGTTTCTTCAAATTTTTTCTTGTCATAATCGATTTGAAGTTTTTTGTCAGCTGATATTTTTCTTTCCATTCCCGTCAAAACGTCGTCACGGTTCACCTCGATAGCGATGAAAGAGTTGTACCTGCCATCATCGAGCACACTGGATTTTTCACAAACCACCACAACATTGCTCAGTGTTTCATCGGCCACTTCACGGGTGATGTTCTCAAACTTGCTTTCAACTTCACTTACATTGCTGAATCCTCTTTCGTTGATATACCTGTCGGTAACGCTCTTTGTTGTTGATTTGATCAAAGTTACCAGACGTTGTTTAGCCAACAGTAGGGCCTTTTCCTTTGACAGCTGAAGATCGGAACTGGTGGCCATGCTTGAAGCGCGGAAGAATTTCTTGTCAGACTTGCCTTCTTTTGTACAGGGCATGTCTTCCATTATTTTACCTACGGCATCTTTGGCCGACATTTTCTTTTTCGATTTACATCCTTCAAAACCAAATGCTATGAGAAAAACGAGTAAACTGATGCTTAAAATTCTATTTAATTTCATGACTGAAAATTTTAGGGTTTATTATTTTTGTTAACAGTTATTCACATTCAAAAAGCGAGCCAAACTATTTTTTAGGAAAATACATTGTCTGTACCTAAGA
The DNA here is from genome assembly GCA_027034005.1 of Marinilabiliaceae bacterium. Classification (GTDB taxonomy): domain Bacteria; phylum Bacteroidota; class Bacteroidia; order Bacteroidales; family Marinilabiliaceae; genus JAADEM01. Next base: position 1,512 of record JALVJU010000526.1, on the reverse strand, counting down.
CAAATAATTTCCATGTCTCACTGATTTTATTCCATGTCATCATTGAGAACTCTTTCAAATTTCCTAAGCTGACCGGGTGTCCCGATGACGAAAAGTTTGTCTTTTCGTGATATCTCAATATCAGGTGAAGGATTAAAAATATAGTCTCCTTCCGTAGTCTTGATTCCAATCAGGTTTGCTCCCGACAGTTCCCTGAGTTTTAACTCCCTCACGGTTTTGTTCAGATTGCAGGTTGCCATGTCGGAACAGGATATCTCGAGCAACTGCACATCATTGGATTTTTGTAAAAGAATATATTCAACGAATTCCACAACATCGGGCTGGGCGACAAGTTTGGCCATGCGCTGCCCGCCGATCCGGTCGGGCATTATCACGTTGGTTGCCCCGGCACGCCGTAGCTTTACATCAGAACCGAAATTACTTGCCCTGCTGATGATCTTAAGCCCGGGGTTCATCTCTCTTGCTGTAAGTACAACAAAAATATTGTCGGCATCATTTGGCAGGGCAGTGATCAATGCCTTTGCCTTCCTTATCTGTGCTGTCTCAAGTACCTCTTCCGATGCTGCATCGCCCTGTACGTACAAAAGTTCGGGATCTTCAAGTATCCTTGCTACCACATGGTCGCGTTTTTCCACTATCACCACTTTCTCGTCATGGCTTATCAGCTCCACTACAGCCTGGTAACCGTTACGGCCGTAACCGCATACAATGACATGATCCTTTAGCTTTACTATCTTTTTTCTCACCTGATACTCTTTATATGATTGGTGCAGTACACCTTCAAATATCAACCTTGTTATGGATGATATTACATATCCAAATATACCGAAACTAATTATAATTAAAAAGATGGTGAAAATTTTTCCGTAATCGGAAAGTGGCATGACCTCCCTGAAACCAACCGTGGCAACTGTTATCACAGTCATGTAAACCGCATCGATAAAATTATAATCCTCGATCACCATGTAGCCTATTGTTCCCGTGGTGATGATGAAGATCAATAATCCCATGGAAACATACAGTGTTCGCAGGGTATGGTGATATAAAGATTTTACGTTATCCACTTAGATCAGTAGTTTTTGTACTTTTGTTGTTAACGATAAGCTTTCTTCCTATTCTGCAAGATAAACACTTTTTGTGATTGCAATAATAATTTTTCAAATAAATTAATGCCTGGGCCTGTGCTTCATCTTTTGCTGCGAATATTTTTTCTGCCCATTTGTTCACAATGCCATTCTTTTCGGGGGGTAGTTGAGTCAATAAGTCCATGGCTTTATCCTGTAGTTTTGTATCGCCTTTGTGTTTTGCAAAAACATAGATGTATGGAACAATGGAGTTGGCGATTATCAGTTTTGCCGATGCTTTCCCAAGTATCTTGTCCGATCCTTTGCTGCTTTCTTTGCCGAAACGGTAGTGGTTTTTCCAGTAATCCGATACTCCGGTCATCAGCATACTTTCCATGTGAGCAAGGTCAGGGTCATTAGCTATGATGTCGAAACTGCCGTGGAATTT
>JALVJU010000525.1 GCA_027034005.1 Marinilabiliaceae bacterium | reverse complement strand
ATGTCATGTTCCTGCGCCTTCTTTGAAACGTAATAGCGAAATCCGACACCCTGGACCCTGCCGTCAACAATTATTCGTACCCGTTTCATGTTGCTCAAATTAAATTTATGTTAGTTTCGAAAAGTAAATTTACTAAATATGCTGAAAGTTTGAAACAGGTTATGGGAATTTAATAATTGCTTTAGTTGTGACAGTATTTGTTCAAACATCATCCTATGGTCAGCAAGTCAGTATAATGACCTACAATATCCGTTACAACAATGTGAATGACGGAGTAAACAGGTGGGATCAGAGGAAAGAGACCCTGCTCGGACAGATACTTTTTTTCGCTCCTGACATCTTTGGCATCCAGGAAGGGCTGGAAGACCAGGTGAAATATCTTGAAGATAACCTGCCTGCGTACTCATACGAAGGAAGAGGCCGCGGGAATGCAGAGAACGAGGGAGAGTACTCTGCAATCTTTTACAACACTAAAAAGTTCGAAAAAATACAGGGAGGGACATTCTGGCTTTCGGAAACTACCGAAAAACCATCGAAGGGATGGGATGCGGCACTGAACCGGATCTGTACCTATGTCTTGCTCAAGGATAAGAAGTCGAAAAAGAAATTTTGGGTGTTCAATACCCATTTCGATCATGTGGGAGATACAGCCCGGATGGAATCGGCAAAACTGATAATCCAAAGGATAAACGATCTTAACTGGGATAATGCACCCGTGTTCCTGACTGGTGATTTCAATCTTTTGCCCGAGTCGGATGCCATTAAATTTTTGTCTTTGAAAATGAACGATGCAAAGTCCGTTTCCAGACTTACACCTTACGGCCCGGAAGGTACGTTCAATGGTTTTAAGGTTTGTGAAAACCCGCGAAAAAGGATAGACTACATCTTCACCAGCCCTGACAATGTTGTTGTTTTGAAATATGGGGTGCTTGCCGAGGTGCAGGACCTGAGGTATCCCTCCGATCACTTCCCGGTGCTGGTAGTGGCGGAGATTGAGTGAGAAGGAAGCCCCCTCCCGGCCTCCCCCGAAATGGGGGAGGAGATTATCACCATTTTTTGAGATTTAGGGATGTTCCGTTTCATCAGTTTCGTAGTGCCGGAATGTTTCGGTGCTCTGCACCTATCGTTCTGTTTGATTTTCTTTTCTACAAATATTTTGGTGCTAACGCACCTCTGAGATGTTACGTTCTTTAGCTCTTTCCTATTATCGTCAGTTGTCGAAGCAGGGAAACAATAACCCAAAACATCTAATCGACCGGAGGTCATTCGATCGTTTGATTATCCTCAACGCTCGTTAGTTTGTGAAATATTCGATGTGAAAGCATTTGTCTGACTGAGCAGTCAGACAGGTCCAGCCTCCCTTTAGATAATGGAGGAGAACAATGTAGCTGCAGAATTTCACTCCTCGCTCCACTGAAGAAGATGTTGGTCGCAAGCTCCAAGGACAAATACCCCCTTTCAGGGGTTTAAAGAATGGGTGTAATTTTTTTGTGGGGGTATTGGGGGCGCGACTCGAAGTCGTACTCCCAATCCGGAAAATAATTCTCCGTGCCCCTGCCTGATCACGCCAGTAGGGCCTGCCTGACTACGCAGTTAGGCAGGCAGGTACGTGCCTCAGTGTTATAACATATGTGCATGGGTGGTTGTTTAAGCGCTTGAGGTACAGGCACGCTCGAAGGTTCTTAAGGTTCTTTCCACAAAAACTATCCGTGCATCCGTGGCTACAACTTTTTCTGCGCCTTCACATCTCTGTGTCAGCACCTGCAGTGGGGGTTCTTTCCCTCCAGTTGCACGGGTGGGCATGGTACCGTTCCGTAAGAGCAGAAAACACAGCAGTCGCCCGGTTTGGGTTTTAGTATCGTTTTACAATTCTCACATTCGTAAAAATGCTGACACGCATCTTCCGGCATTGTTTCTTCTTTACTGTGCCCGCATACGGGGCATGTTATGGTTGATTGAAGTATTATTTCCATGATCGTAATTTTAACCCCACCCCAATCCTCCCCTAAAAGGGAAGGGGAAAATTACACAGGTGGATTTGTTTAACCTTTTACCTTTAACATAATTATTTTTCTCAAATGAGGATATTGTAGAGGGAGTGCGACTTTAAGTCGCACCCCCACTGAAGTTTAACTATTGTCTTTTCAGCCGTAAGGCATTTGCGATCACCGATACGGAGCTGAAGCTCATGGCGGCAGCTGCTATCACGGGGCTCAACAAGAGTCCGAAGAAGGGGTAAAGGATTCCTGCAGCGACTGGTACTCCCAGTGAGTTGTACACAAATGCAAAGAACAGGTTCTGCTTGATGTTTCTCATGACTTTGCTGCTCAGGTCTTTTGCCCTTGCAATACCGTTAAGGTCGCCTTTAACAAGGGTTATCTCTGCGCTTTGCATGGCAATGTCGGAACCGGTTCCCATGGCTATGCCTATGTTGGCCTGCGCCAGTGCCGGGGCGTCGTTGATGCCGTCGCCGGCCATTGCTACCACAAAACCTTTATCCTGAAACTCTTTAACTTTTTTGTACTTGTCCTCAGGAAGGCAGTCGGCGACAAAACCGTCAAGTTTAAGTTCATCGGCAACAGTTTTGGCCGTAACCTCATTGTCACCTGTAAGCATGTAGATCTTCACTTTTAGTTTGTGAAGGGCTTTAATGGCTTTGTGTGAGCTCTCTTTTATCTTGTCGGAAACACTCACTACTCCTTCTGCGCGGCCGTCTATGATAAGGAACATTACAGTGTTACCCGTCTTTTGCCACTTTTTGACCGGGGTATCGTCTTTTCCCGAAAGCTCTGCGTTGAGGTCTTTAAGAAGCCGGAAATTCCCAAGCCCAATCTTTTTGCCTCCATGTTTTGCGATCACTCCTTTGCCGGCAACGGCTTCGAAGTCATCGAGAGTAATCAGGGCAATGTCCTTTTCTTTGGCGCCTTTCACTATGGCTTCTGCAATGGGGTGCTCAC
>JALVJU010000524.1 GCA_027034005.1 Marinilabiliaceae bacterium | reverse complement strand
AAGCGTTATGCAGAAACCAACATGCCTACTCCCGATTTTCCCAAGCTGGCTGATGCGTTCGGCATCGAGAGCCACATCGTGACCGACCGTAAAGGCCTGGACAAGGCCGTTGAAGATATGTTAAATGCAGAAGGCCCGTACCTGCTCGAAGTAAAGATAGAAAAAGAAGCGAATGTTTTTCCGATGATCTATCCGGGTGCAGCTGTTGATGAGATAGTTCTTGAATAATTAGTTTACGAATAAAATTAAATGAAAATATCATGAAAGAGATGTATACGATCACGGCATTTTCCGAAAACCATATCGGATTACTTAACCGTATCACAATAATTTTTACCCGTCGTCATATAAATATTGAGAGTTTAACGGTTTCATCCAGCGAGATGAAAGGTGTTCACCGGTTTACCATTGTCATCGAGGAAGAAGAGGACCTCGTGAGAAAGGTGGTGAAGCAGATAGGCAAGCTTCCGGAGGTGCTCCGGGCGGCCTGTTTCCGTAACGATGACATTGTGTACAGGGAGATAGCCCTTTACAAGATATCGATAGATTCAGCCATTGACAAAAACCTTGAGCACCTGCTCAGGGAGTACAATGCACGGATGGTGGATATTCAGAAAGATTTCGTCATAATTGAGAAGACTGGTCATGTGGAGGACACGGAAAAGCTGTATGACATACTAAAGCATTTTGATATCCTACAGTTTGTACGTTCGGGACGTATTTCCATCTCCAAGCAGAAGAAAGAACTTTCGTCTTACCTTAGCGAACTGCCGATAAATGAGTATGCCAAGAGTTAATGCGGACAACTTTTAAGAGTTATTGTGCCGGCGGTGAGCATATCATCTCCGGCGCTGCTTTTTTAACCTTAAATCCGCAAGGGGCTTTCTGCTGCAACCTCCAAACTCACACCATTATTGAAAATGCTCGCTTGAAACTTCTCACCATAGCAATGGCTACGTCTGCGAGGTTTCTTCGCTGCACCTGCCTGGCTGCGCAGGCAGGTTTTCGCCACGAAACACCTTTGCGGATTTAAGGTTTTAAGCTTTTTTCATTATATTTAGTATGCAAAAGATATCAAACGAATAAGATCATGAAAAAAGGTACTGGTAAGAGACACAGATTCAGATGGCTAAAGTATATTTTGTTGTCTATTCTTTCGTTCATTCTTTTGCTTGTACTCATTGCCGGGATCTTTGAAAAGAAGATCGCGGAACTTGCCTTTGAAAAGGTAAAAGAGGATGTTGACCTGCCAGTATCCATTAATAAAATATCCTTCACTCTGCTGCGTAGCTTTCCTCTCGCAACCATTGAACTAAGTGGAGTTACACTTGGATCGCCTGTTGACTCGGCAGTTGTTGATACTTTACAAAATCTTAAAGATACGCTGATATCAGTTGATGATATTTATTTCTCGGTGGAGGCACTGCCACTGACTGACGGTATATTTGATATTAAAAAAGTGGATATTGAAGGCATTAAAATCCGTTTCTTCAGAGACAAAAACGGTAGTAGCAATTTTGATTTCCTGATGGATACTACCTCTACAGAAAGCGGGGATACTGTTTCTCTGTTGCCTGACATAACGCTTCAAGGCCTTTCGCTTAAGGATATGACCTGTTACTATTCCGACAGCACCATCCTGACGCGGGGAGTAATTTATATCCCTGAACTTAAAGTGAAAGGCAAAGTGAAAAAAGATATTTATTCCGGTTCCGTTAAGGGGATAGTGAATATTTCGGGGGCGGATTTTGGAGATACCAATCTTGACAGGATGAGGAATACCCGTCTTGACTTTGATCTTGTTTATGTCAACGACTCACTTAGCGTGAATAATTTCCTAATGGTGTCCGATGGTATCAGGATGACTGTTACGGGAATTGCTGTTTTAAAAAATAAAGTATTTGCAGATGTTAATATCAGCAGTGAGGAAGTTGATCTTGCTGAAATGAAAAAGTATGTTCCGGATGACACATTAAAAAAATACGGGATAGAAAGTGTTGCCGGGAATATGTTGTTCAATGTGAAAATACGCGGAATAGTTTCCGATACTGTCCAAATGCCTTCAATAGATGCTGATTTATGGCTGAAGAACGGAAACATTTCTGTGTCCGGGTATCCAGCCTTCAAAAACGTATCGTTCAATGCGGCTTTTACAAATGGTGAGAAACATAATGAAAAGACCTCCGGGATCAGATTGAAAAATTTTCATTTTGAGACAAATAAAGGCGATGGGGATATATCGGCTTATGTTAAAAATTTTGATGACCCGGCATACAGGTTAAAAGGAGCTTTCGACATTGACCTTTCCGAAATAGAGGCATTGGTTCCTGACCCTTTAATAAAAATGGCCAAAGGAAACGTAAATGTGAATTTTTCAACCAAAGGTGTCGTGCCTGATTCGGTTACAGACAAGTTCATCAACGATATGCTAGACCACAGCCTTGCCGACATCTCTTTTAGGAATGTCAGCTTATCGTCCGACTCATTTCCTGATGTGAAAGAATTGTCGGGCAGTATCCTTTACAGGCCTGGCTCTGTCGAGGCCGACAGCCTGAGAATGTCAGTGCCGGATTACCAACTGAAGCTTGAAAACTGCTCCTTTAATGCATTCATGGACGGCCCCCTTACTGAACCGACACAAACTATCCTGGATGTCAGATCTTTTCTTGTACAGACTGATAAAAGCCGTTTTGCCGGTAATCTGTTCATAAAGAACCTTGAATCGCCGGAGTTCCGCATTGATGCAGATATGGTTCTCGATCTGGCAGAAGCTGCATCCATGCTGCCTGATGATTCTCTCGTGATAGATGTGTCTGGCCTTGTCAGTGCAAATGTAAGGTCATCCGGGCATCTTGCCCCCGACTCACTGGAGGAGCATTTGCAAGATGTTTTGTTCCGGCATACCGAACTTACCGCAGAACTTCGTGATGTGACAGTAGCAATGCCTGACACGATGATGTGTGTTGACGCTCTTTCAGGCAACATCTCTCTTGTGCCCGGTTCAGTGATGCTTGAAAACGTTGCCGGAAACTACAAGACCATGTCTTTTCACGTTCCCGGTATGCAGATAGACAACCTGTATAAAACGGTTCTGCAAAACAAAAAAGATACACTTACCGTTAAGGGCGAATTTGAACTTGGAGATGTGGATTATGCCCTGTTCGCACCGTTTGTTGACGATACTTTGCAGGGTAAAGAAGAAACAGAGCCTGTGAATTACAGTTTTCTGATAAAAGGCAAATGCCGTGTAAACAGCATAAAATATGAAAAAGCGGTACTCAAAAATATTTCGGCCCTTTACAAACTGACTGACAGTCTTTACATTGTTGATAAGCTAAAGTTCGGTGCGTTCGGCGGGAAAGCTGACAATTCTGTCAGATATGAACTGCAGCCGGATGGCAAGGCCGTCATAAACACTAAACATCTTGTGGAGGATATGGATATCCACAAGCTCCTTTTTGATTTTGACAGTTTTAAGAGTTATGGCAATAATGAGATCGAAGCGGATAATCTTGCAGGGTTGTTGTCCACTGACCTGCATACAAAGATAGTGATGGACGGGGATTCCCTCATTGAGAACGAGACGCGGATAAAAGGTGACATGAAACTTAAGAACGGAGGCATTTACAACTACAAGGCAGCAATGGACATGGCAGAATTTACAAAACTGAAAGAACTGGATAGCATTCGCTTCAAAACTTTCGACAGTAAGATTTTCATGTTCAAGGGAAAACTATACGTGCCCAAAACGTACATCGTAAGCTCTGCTCTTGATATTGGTTTTTTTGGCATGCAGAGCATTGGGGAGGATTATGAATACCACATTCAGCTCCATCTTGGCGATGTGCTAAAAGGGAAATCGCAAAGGTTGTTGAAACGTCAGGCTGAGTCAGGAGATGAAGTAACCTCAAAGGACTTTGACAGGAGTACGGTGAAACTGTTGTATGCCAACATCAACGGTAAGTCGAAAGTGGGATTTGATAAGAAAAAGCGTCAAATGATGATGCAGGTGAAAATTAAGACACAAGAGAAGATGCTTAATCTGATATTTTTCCCGAAACTTGTTTCTTTCGATACGGGTATTGAAAAATGAGCAGGTTTTTTGTAACTTTTTCGTAAATTATTTGTTTAAAAGAAGAGTATAGAGTATAAAAATTGATGTTATGAAAAAGGGAGTTTTGTTTTTTGGAGCAATGACGCTGATCGCGTTTTTATTGTTCACGGTAAGTTGTGAGAGTGATCCATATGAATATTGTGAGCAGGAAACGTTTTGCAATGATCAGGAAGTTGAAGCATGCTGTACCGATGACAACGGCGATGTTTCCTGTGTCTATAAGTTTAATGGAAAAGAATATACAAGTTTGGATGATCTTGAAGATGCTCTTGGCTGCTCATCAACTTCTTCAATCGTTCTGAAATCGGCAGATGCAGACCCGTCTCAGGATGAGATAAGAATGAGGTTAGAAAACCTGATGGAAAGGGCACATGCCGGATTGCAGGCACTTAAAGATTTCAACTAAAAAAACTATCCGGAAAAACACTGTTCCTGGCGGTTTCTTTTTACCAAAACCAGAAACTCTTTTTTCGCAGCTTTTTCAGCTTTGATTCCAATGCGGGGCCCCGAAGGTTAACCCCCACGATGACTCCGTTGCCATCGATGAGGAAATTTGACGGCACCGACCTTACATGATATTTTTTAGCTGCTTCATTTCTCCAGCCTTTTAGGTCACTGACATGGTACGGCCATACCAGGCCATCGTCTTCGACTGCTTTTTTCCAGGCCAAACGGTTTTTGTCGAGTGAAACACTGAAGATAGTGAATCCGTTCCCATTTCTAAATTCCGTATCTTTGAATTCATTGTATGCCGATATAAGGAAAGGGCTCTCCTTTCGGCATGGAGCGCACCACGATGCCCAGAAATCCACAAGTACCATTTTCCCCTTTAGCGATGAGAGAGCGATCTTCTCTCCTGTTATGGAGTTTTGTACAATGTCAGGTGCTTTATCCCCCGGTGCAGGCATTTGTGCCGAACCGGAAAGTGTCATCGTGACCAGTAATGCAAATATTGTCAGTGTTTTTTTCATGATAGCAATAAACTGATTGCAAATATAGGAAAACATTGCAAAATCATAATTGGTATAATAATTGACGAAAGACAATGAAGATATTGAAAAAGGGAATTAACATTTTTTATGAAAACCATGTTGAACTTATTGATAAATAAAATGTTATTTCGGAAGGTCTTGTATTAAATATAAATTTTATAATTTTGCGCACTGATTTTTGATGTGCATGATTTGACAAAATGTCATTAAATATTTTTACTGATATATTTTTAACAAATTAATTAAACTTACAGTTATGAAATTACTACAGACAGCTGTACATGAGATCGAGACAGCAGCAGAGTTGGAAAAACTGATCAATGAGAATGAGAATGTAATGGTATGCTGTGGACGTATGGGCCCGATGTGTTTACCTGTTTATGATATTATGGAAGAGCTTGAGGAAGAGCGTCCTGAGATTAAATTCTACACAATGGGATTCGACACTCCTGAAGCTGCTCCTATCAGAAATGCTCCTATGTGCCGTGGTTTCATGGGACTGCCTTTCACTGTATACTACAAGAACGGTGAGATGGTTAAAGCAACATCAAGCATTCAGTCAAGAGAGCAGATCGAAGCTATCCTTGATGAATATTTCAAGTAACAGTACTTATCATATCAGGGGTGAGGCAGTGATGCATAGCTTGCTTCGCCCCCTGTTTTTATAAGTTTTGTGATAACTGAAAGGAATTAAGCGATGGACAACAAATATGATGTAATGATCATTGGAGGCGGTGCTGCCGGCCTGACAGCAGGTATTTATGCTTCCAGGGCAAAGCTGAGCACAATAATTCTTAACGACGGGGCTGTAGGCGGCCAGATGGTTTTAACCGATGAGATAGCAAACTATCCCGGAGTAGAACAAACAAAAGGGTATATGCTTGCGAATACCATGAAGGTGCAGGCTAAAAGTTTCGGTTGTAAGATCAGGACTAACGTAAACATTGTAAAGTATAACCTCGAAGGGGAAGTTAAATCGGTTGAATTGAAAGACGGAAGAACCTTTGAGGCAAAAGCTGTTATACTGGCTCCGGGAGGTAAGCCCCGCTCACTTAACATTCCCGGCGAAGATGAGTTCAAGGGAACAGGTATCTCATACTGTGCAACATGTGATGGTGATTTCTTTACCGGCAAAGACCTGATAGTTGTAGGCGGTGGAAACTCAGCTCTTGAAGAGGCAGTGGCGCTTACCAACTTTGCACGAAAAGTTACCATTGTACATCAGTTCGATAATTTCCAGGCATTTGAGCATGCAGTGCAGGAAGCAAAGGATAATCCTAAGATCGATTTTATCATGGAGTCGGAACTCAGGTCATTTGAAGGTAACGGCGTTTTGCAGAAGGTGACGATCGAGCATCTGCCAACCGGTAAAATGTCGGAAATGAATATTGACGGCGTGTTCATCTTTGTGGGTTATCAGCCCAATACCGATGTGTTTAAAGGAATTATAAATCTCAACGAAAGAGGTGAGATACCGGTGGATGCCGATATGAAAACAAATATTCCCGGAGTATTTGCCGCAGGAGACTGTATCGCAAAAAAATACCGTCAGGTGACAACAGCCGTGGCAGAAGGAACTGTTGCTGCACTGAGTGCTGCCGAATACCTGAGAGGATAAAAATTTTAATAAAAAAATGCCGTGAACAATGGCACACCCATTTAATATTTTAACAAAAGACTAATGGCAAAAGAAGTAGTATCAACAAAGTGGCTCGACGGAATGGCGTTCGAGTGTGAAATTAACGGACATAAAGTAACGATCGATGCCGTACCTGAGGTGGGCGGTAAAGACCGCGGCCCAAGGCCAAAACCTCTGATGCTTGCATCGCTTGGCGGATGTACGGCAATGGATGTGATCTCAATACTGAGAAAGATGCGTGTTGACGTGAAAGACCTAAACGTGATCGTGGAAGGAGATCTTACCGAGGAGCATCCTAAGCATTTCTACAAAATGCATGTCATCTATGAAGTGACAGGAAAAGATCTGCCTATGGATAAGGTTAAAAAGGCCGTAAGCCTGTCGGAGGACAGATACTGCGGTGTTAGCGTTGTTTACAAGAAAGCTATAGAGATAACATCGGAGATCCGTTTGATAGAGGGGTAACAGAACCGAACGACATTTTCATTAAAAAAAAGTAATTAACAAAAACTCAACATGACAATCACTCTGATAATTGTCGGGGTTGTCCTTGTTGTTGTTATAGGATATGTGGCATATTCCTATCACAAGATCAAGACAGCACCGCCTGTAAAAACAAGTTCAAGGATCAAGATACTTAACAACAAGAATTTTCATGCTTTTACAAAGCGGCCTCTTGTTCTCATCGATTTCTGGGCTCCGTGGTGTGCACCGTGTAAAATCATTGCTCCTACTTTGAATGAGATAGCTGAAGAGTATCCCGACCTGGTGACAATCGGCAAGCTTAATGTTGATAACAACCAGCAGATCGCACAAAAACACAAGGTGCAGAACATACCTACTCTTCTCGTATTTAAAAAGGGTAAGGTGGTGAAGCGTATCGTGGGGGTTAAGACCAAGAAGGCAATTCTTTCCGAGTTGAACTCAGTTTAGGATTTTAAAACTGAAAAATATTGAAGGTCCGGGGATGATGTCTTCGGGCCTTTTTTTAGCAGTTGATATCTTTGATGATATTAAGGATCTTTCTTCTTTTGGCAACCAGGTCTGTTAGTTCGATGAACATATCTTCGTTCACTTTCTTTGCCATAGGTATCACATACTCCTCCGTCTGATCAAGATAATCGGATATCTTTTGAGTCGTATGGGTGTCACGGTGCAGGTCGGTGAGGTTGCTTATCCTGTCGGCACATTTCAGCAACAGGGCGTTACGCGAACCGGTTTTCAGTACCCGTTCAAGATACTCTGCCTTTGTCTCATCAATTCTCTTTGTTACTTCCAGTACTAGTTCAACAACTTTCCCGCCATCTTCGTCAATATGCCTGATGTCTTCAACCTGGGTTTCGGGCAGGTCTTCCAGAAAATCGTGAAGCAACGAAGCCTTTAGCAGTACACTGTCGTTGAAGAATTTGTAGTCGAGCAGTATCCCGAGTGTGGAAAAACAGTGGCGAAACTGGTTTCCGCCAACTTTACGCTGTACGCTTATCAAAGCAGTGGCTTTGAGAATGTAGGGAGCGAGTGTGAGGTTTTTCAGGGTTTCAAGGTCGTCCATGGCGTTTGTTGTTACGTTTGAAAATGAGATATATAGGGGTTCCGAGGAGCAAAAGTCCCAGTCCGGCACCTGCATAAAGGATATTCTCGGCAAGGGTATTCAAAACAAAAAGAAAAGAAGTGATGATGAAGATAAGTGGCACTATGGGGTAAAGGGGCGTTTTGAACGGTCTCTTGGCATCTTTGCGTTTAATGCGGAACATTATCACGATCACGGCTGTAAGGAAAAAGAATATCCAGTCGATGAAG
>JALVJU010000523.1 GCA_027034005.1 Marinilabiliaceae bacterium | reverse complement strand
TAAAGGTGCCGGGTGTGATGCCGTTGCTTTCAGGCATGAGTTCAATATTAACAACGACCTGAGTATGGCCGTTAAAGTGATAGATGATTTTGATGAGATATAGGGTAGTAGGGGTGCGGCTTGCAGTCGTGCCCCCACTGATAGATTTATGAATAGCCGGGTTGCGATTCAAGGCTGCACAGGTTGAGATTTCAGGAAATGTCAGAAAAAAGTTTTGTGATCGTCGTTTTAGGATTTTTAATTAGTATGAACCTCAGTGCTCAGAGCAAAAAGGAACTTCCTCCCCCGAACAATGGCGGTGTTTATGTCATTGCCCACAGGGGAGCGCATGAGGGTATTCCCGAGAATTCGCTTCCTGCTTTTCAGAAGGCGATAGACCTCGGCTGTGATTTTGTGGAGATAGATACCCGCAAGACTAAAGACGGGGCCATTGTCAGCGTGCACAACTCCACCGTTGATAAGTATGTAAATGGGTAAAAGGGTAAAGTGAGGGATTTTACCCTGGCAGAACTGAAGAAGATGGATATTGGAGAAAAGACAGGGAAGAGATGGGAAGGGACGCGTATCCCTACCGTGGAAGAGATATTTAAGTTGTGTTCCGGTAAGATAGGTATTTACATCGACCTGAAAGAACCGCTTGTGCCTGAGATAACGGCGTTGTTGAAAAAATACAACCTTCAAAGCCGGGCTGTCTGGTACATCCCTGCTTCGCACATGAAAGCCATTATGCAGGTAAAGGAATTATGCCCGGAGAGTTTTGTGATGCCCGATTCCGGTAGTGCCAAAAATATTAAAAAGGTGGCTGCAAAGGCCCGGCCAAAAGTGCTGGCTACTGATATGGGCGAGCTTACCGGGGAGTATGTGAAATTAGCTCATGAGAACGGTGCAAAAGTATTCGTGGACGAGGATAAGGGAAACGAGAAGGAGTGGGACAGGATACTGGAATAGGGAACTGACGGTATCCAGACCGATCACCCTGAGCACCTGATCCGCTACCTTAAGAACAGGGAATAAAACCTAAAAAGTTACAACCTGTTTTTCTGTGGTGTTAGTTTAGGATTAAATGTGTTAGGTTTGCACAATTCCTGAATTAAAGGAAGAAATATCCTAAAAAAAATAAAAAGTAATGAAGAAATTTTTGAGAATTTTGCTTAAAACGCTTGCCGTGATAGTTGTTATCGTAGCAGCGTTTTTGTTTTATTCGCTCAGCCGTATCGATAACACACCCTATTTTGAAACAAAATATTACAAGGGGACGATAGATAAACTGAATGATGCCTTAAAAAACCGTAAGATCTCGGATGGCAAGCTTTATGCCGGTTTTGGTAAAGTAAGCATCACACCTAGGATAGAACCGGGCAAGCCGGATGACCCTTCGAAAGGGGAATTCAACCATATTAAAATGGCCGGCTTTGGTGAAGGACAAATAGCTAAAGGTATTTATGACAGTGTTTTTGTAAAAGCAGTGGCCCTGAAGGTTGATGATAACCTGGCTGTTTTGGTTAGCGGGGATATTCTTTTTATGGCACCGGATGTAGCTGAGATGGTTAAGGTTAATGTGAAAAAAGAGTTAGGGCTGTCTCGCGGCCGGCTATTCTTCGGGGCATCGCACACTCATTCGAGCTGGGGAAACTTTGTTCCCGCTCTTATCGGAAAACTGTTTGGTGGAGATTATAATCCTGAGGTTGTTAAATGGCTTAGTCAGAGATATACCGAAGTTATTAAAAAGGCAGTGGAAGACCTTAAACCGGCAGAGATGGGAACAGGCTATGCCCATGTGCCCAACCTTGTAAAGAACAGAATCGTAGGTAAGTCAGGAAGGTTAAACGATAAGTTAACTGTGGTGTCGGTAAATCAGGATAACGGCAGGAAAGCCGTTATCGGCATCTTTGCTGCCCACCCTGTGGTGATAGGTGACTGGAGCGATAAAATGGGAGGCGACTATCCCGGTGAGTTCCAGAAAGCTTTGGAAAGCGAAGGTGTTGACATGGCAATGTTCTTTGCAGGCACAGTGGGCAGCCATACCAACAAAGGCAAAGGCGAAAGATTTGAAAAGATAAGTTACATAGGTAAGACACTGGCTGATTCTGCCAGGGCTGTGATCAGCAGGTTAGATTATGCCGATACGGTGAATTTCTCTTTTGTTTCGTCAAAAATGGCCCTGCCCCGTATTCAACCGATATATGTTACCGAGTGTTACAGGTTGTCGCCGCAGATGGCAAGCCACATTTTCCCTGAGATCGGGGACAGCTATGTTCAGGGGCTCAAGGTAAACAACTTTATCTGGTTCACTACACCCGGCGAACTTAGCGGGGAGTTGGCCATTGATCTGAAGAATGCCCTTGAGGTTGACGGGTATAACTCGGCCTTTACCAGCTTCAACGGCCAGTACCTCGGTTATGTCATTCCCATGAAATATTACTACTACGATACTTACGAGGCACGTTTGATGGGGTGGTTCGGGCCGTACATGGGTGATTATCTTATGGAGCTTGATAATACCATAGCAAGAAGTTTCACAGGGGTCAGGTTATAAAAACTGCTAAATATTTTAAAGATGAATAAAAGACTGTTTTTAGGAGTAGGACTATTCGTGGCATTTATTGCCGTTGTTTCCGTTTTGTTTCACTATCCGCCACAAATAGTGGATGCTTTGACGTTAAAACCGGCTCCCGGATTTGATGTTAAAGTACATTCCTGGAGAATTGTTTTCGAGCCGTTCTTCGGGGAAATGCTTTTCATCAACCGTGGACTTTATGCTATTGATGAGGTTATGCTGTCGGTTTGGTGGGTGGTGATCGGGTTTGTACTCTACACCTTGTACAAGTTTTTCAAACTAAATGACGTATCGGCTAAAAAGAAGTTCTTACTGACCCAGTTGGTAAACCTGCCGATAGCGATAGGGCTTTGGTTTACGTTCCTTTTGATCACTATATTTTTGAACGCTTACTTTCCTGCAAATACCA
>JALVJU010000522.1 GCA_027034005.1 Marinilabiliaceae bacterium | reverse complement strand
GCATTATTATCACAATGTCGGGATGCCACTTTATGGATTTCTCAAAACGCGGCTCTTTCATATACGGATGATCGCCGTTCTGCAGCATTGTCCTTGCCGAAAAACCGTAATTCCTGACGTAGTAACTCTTCCCAAGCATTCGCTGAAGCTGTGCCGGGTAAGAATCAAGCGGCCTGTTTTTTATCCCGGCACCGTAAGTAATACTGTTGCCGATGCATGCAACTTTTTTAATCCCCTGGGCCCGGACTAAAGCATGGCTTGAAAACAGAAGAACTGCAAAAAGTAAAAAGGTTAAGTTTTTCATTGTACATATTTTTATCAGCCCTTTCATTTGCTGGTTATGATATCAGCTTCTATCTCTACAAGAAGGTTATTTCTGCAGATATCAGCAAGAACATATACCGCGGTACCTGCTTTCATTTTTTCCTCAACAACCCTCTTTACTGCAGGCAAATCATCTTTTTTTGTCACATAGACCCTCACGTATTTATATTCATGAGTATCCCCGTTCAGGTCAACACCTGCATCTTTAAGATTATCCTTTGTCGTTAGTTCTTCAATGTTTTCAATGGTTATCCGTGTCTGCTCACTTACATCATTTTCGGCTACGGTTTTCTCACCTTTTATCGAAGCAGTACCGCTTATGTAGATATTGTTTTCGTTTGGTGTACTCACGGCCTTGCCCCTCTCAAATAACGGCGGCTTTTTCCCTGACTCTGAAGAGAGTGCTTCTCCCTCCAGCACTTTCTCCGAGTAGCTGTAAGCATTTTGTTGCCCGGGATTCTTGATAGGAGTAACCGGATAGTTCTCCTGAGCATCCACCGCAATGATATCGATTGTTACACTTCCGCAACTGCTTCCAATGCCCGTAGCGGCAGGATAGCCGTTTTTGAACTGCCCGGCTTCGAAATACAACGCCCTGATATCGTTGAATATCTGATAATGCTGAAGCCGTGTTCCTCCCATGTCCTGAAATTCCAGGATCGAAGGTATGTAGTTCCACTGACGAACAACATTGCCAAAGGTCATATCCTCTTTCATAAGAAGCTGCTCGGCAAAATCAAAAGACTTCTGAGTGTCATAAATCAGGTTTTCACCTTTATCGGTTGTGATACCTCCGGTGTACATTTCACGGTATTTTCCCTCATCCATCGAAACTACAACATACGGATGTTTGTAAAACTCCCTTCGCTCAATCTTTGCATCTTTGCCACTCTCCAGGAAGTGGCCTTCTATCAATATATCGTTGCCGGATAAAGGCGGCTGGCAAATTACCGTAAAAGCAGGTACACTGTCTTTAAAAATGCTTTTGACCAGTTCCCCGGCCTTTTCTCTTGCCTCTGTAAAATCTTCGTTGCCAAGTTCCCGCAAAAAGATGTTTACCTTAACTATATTTTTAAATTTAATATTTTGTTCTTTTGATCTTTTTTTAAGCTCAAGCAAAGCTTGCTCCAACTGACTTTCTATCGAACCGGAAAATTTTTCTTCAATGATTATTATATCCATCTCTTTGAACGGTTTTTAAAATATCCCCAAAACTATGAATTTTATCGAACCGTTTAATATTTCTTCCCTTAAAAAATATTTTAATCCTTTCTGTTAAATATTCCCGGTAAACTTGTTAATAAACTGCGTTGTCCGATCATTAAAAGAAGGAGCTGCACTGCTTAATTCTATATGCAGCCCCTCAAACGTCAGCGATCACTTGTTACAGAGCAATCACTAAACTGTCTGTGCAATCAAAAGTTTCTTTATGCCATTGCTTCTTTCTCTTTTGAAGCGGATTGCTGCTGATCACGATATTTAAGTATCAATATCTCGTTCACCACAACCTCGGTTATGTAACGTTTTTCGCCATTACCATCTTTATACTCCCTGTGCGTAAGTTTCCCTTCGACAGCCACCTGTTGTCCTTTTTCCATATAGCGTTCGGCAAATGATGCCTGGCTGCCCCATGCAACGATGTTATGCCATTGCGTTTCGGTCACTTTATCGCCTTTGCTGTTGCGATAGCTTTCTGATGTTGCCAATGTGAAACGTGCCACTTTTCTTCCGTTACCAATTTCACGTACCTGTGGGTTCATTCCCAGATTTCCGATGAGATTTACTCGATTCTTTAAATTATTCATGACTCAAATTTTTAAAATTAAACTTCGCATTAACCCGGCCGGGATTAAAACTTACGGTACAAAGTAACGGCAGTTTTTTTGCCTGATCCGTAGAAAAAACTTGTATAACTGTTTAAATCCGTTTTTAACCGTTTATTATGCGGATATTTTTGTATCTTAAGGGTTTATTAAAAAAGTATGGAAAAGAGATCTTGTCTTGAATGTGGTGAACCACTCCACGGACGTGCCGACCAGAAGTTTTGCTCCGACATCTGCCGTACCGCATACCACAACCGTATGCATGCCGAAAAGAACACTATCATACGACATGTTAATGCCGTTCTGCGAAAGAACCGTAATATCCTTGAGAAACTGAACCCGCAAGGTAAAACCAAAGTCAGTAAAGAGAAACTGCTGAGCGAAGGGTTCAACTTTTCATACTTTACCAACACCTATACAACTAAGACAGGAAAAACATATCACTACTGCTACGACCAGGGTTACTTGCCAATCGAAGGAAACTGGTACTTCCTGGTGAGAAAACAGGAGTACATCGACCGGTAAAGTAAATGTATCTGCAATTGTTGTTATATTTACGTTATGCAAAATTAATAAAAAAGGATGAACAATGATGAAATATAAAACTCTCAAACTTTTAGTTAAACTTAATACAATAGCAAAAGAAAATGGATACGAAATCTCAACTTATATTTTTAAAGAAGATGAATTAATAAAAATATTTGGAAAAATATCTAAGATTAAAAAATTCTTAGCTGACATGGACAAAGAATCCTATAGTTATAAAAACAAAGAATTAAAAATAAAAATGATTTACTCAGAAATAAAAGAACTTTATGACAAATCTAT
>JALVJU010000521.1 GCA_027034005.1 Marinilabiliaceae bacterium | reverse complement strand
AAAAAGATGAAAAAGATCGATTACGCCAACCTGCATAACTATGAGGGCATAGAGCTGAAACCCGGACTTAAATACAAATACTACGAAGAGCATGTACTGTATGTTGACGAACTGGATAAGTTCAAGCCGAAGAAAACAGGTATCACACCCAACTTCAGCATAGCCGATAGGGACAACAACGGACTCTTCGCCTTCATCTACGACGGTTACATCAGTATCCCCCGTGACGGCGTTTACACCTTTTACCTGCTTACAAATGACGGTGGAGTTTTGTATCTCGACGGCAAACGCTTCATCGAAATGGACGGCCCGAGAACCGCTTCCCCAATGTCGGAAACCATACGACTGAGAAAAGGGGTGTACAAAATAGGAGAGAAATACTTCCAGATGGGCGGCGGCTTTGAGAACACTGTAAGCTGGAAAGGCCCCGGGATACGAAAAGAGGTCATCCCGCCGGATGTGCTGTTTCATGAGTAGATGATAGAAAATTGGGAGTGCGACTTAAAGTCGCGCCCCCAATACCTTATCATATAAACTCGTATCTCACAAAAGCTTCAAAGGCCTCGTACTCGGCCATTCCGAGCTTATCGTAAGTCTTAGCCGTACCTCTGTTCCTGTCCTCAGCCCTTTGCCAGAACTCGCGGCTGTCGCCTCCGAGGAACATTGCCCCGTCTTTCTGTGATTGGTGCTTGAATATGGCATTACGCTTACGCATAAGTTCTTCCGGACTGATAGGCACTGCCATCTCTATCTGGTGGATATCCCACTCATGCCATGCCCCGCGGTACAGCCATACCCAGCAGTCTTTCATCCACACCTCTTTTTTCAGCACATCAATGGCTTTGAAAATTGCATCAAGGCAAACACGGTGAGTACCGTGCGGATCGGAAAGGTCACCTGCGGCAAATATCTGGTGAGGTTTGATCCTCCTTATCAGGTCGACAATGATATTCACATCCTCTTTCCCTATGGGCTTTTTCTCCACTCCGCCTGTTTCATAGAACGGCAAATTCAGGAAATTCACATTATCATCCTTCACACCGGCATAACGGCAGGCTGCCTTTGCCTCTCCCTTTCTGATAAGTGCTTTCACCATCCTCACCTCGGGAAGATCAACCTGGTCGGGCTTCTTGTTTTCAAGGAACTTACGTATTTTCTGATGCTGCTCCATTATCATTTTATGATCCTCTGTGATCGTCTCAGAGTAGTCGCTCACGAAGTCAAGGTAACGCAGCACGTCAGCATCCGAAACAGCAAGGCTTCCTGATACCTGATATGCCACATGTACATCATGTCCCTGGTCCACCAGTCTCAAAAGGGTACCTCCCATCGATATCACATCGTCGTCAGGGTGCGGGGAGAAGATCAGCACGCGCTTATGCGGCGGGTCTTTACGCTCCGGGCGGTTCGAATCATCGGCATTGGGTTTACCTCCCGGCCAGCCGGTTATAGTCCTTTGAAGTTCGTTGAAGATGCGGATATTGATATCATAGGCAGAGCCGATCTCCGTAAGAAGGTCTCCCATACCGTTATCATTGTAGTCCCTGTCTGTCAGCTTGAGAATAGGCTTGTCGACTTTCTGGCACAGCCATACCACGGCCTTTTTTATGAGCCTGTCGTTCCACTTCACCGAATCGATGAGCCATGGGGTCTTTATGCGTGTAAGCTCAGCACCTGCGGCTTCATCCATGACCACACGGGCATCTTCATGTTTCTGAAGAAAAGATGCCGGCAGTTCTTCACTCATATTGCCTTCTATCGCCTTGGCGAGGATACCGGCTTTGTTTTCGCCCCATGCAAGCATCCGTATTTTTTTGGCACTGAGGATAGTTTTTATTCCCATCGTTATCGCCTTGCGCGGCACATTCTCTTTTCCGAAGAAATCGGATGCCGCAGCTGTACGGGTGATATCATCCAGCGAAACGATACGTGTCAAAGAATTTACTGACGAACCCGGTTCGTTGAAACCGATATGGCCAGTACTACCTATTCCAAGCACCTGCATATCTATACCGCCAAGTTTCTCAATCTTTGCCTCAAAATTTACGCAGAAATCATAAACCTTGTCCTGAGGTATGGAACTGTCAATAAGATTAATGTTCTCCTCGGGAATATCAATATGGTTTAGGAACTTCTCCCTTATCAACCTGTTGAAACTCTGAAGAGCCTCTGGGGAAATAGGGTAATACTCAAGAACGCCAAAAACTATTACATTCTTAAAACTTAAATGCTCTTTCTTGTGCAGCCGTATCAGCTCCGAATAAACCTCGTTGGGCGCAGAGCCCACAGCAAGGCCAAGGACACAGTATTTGTCCTCAAGCTCTTTTATCTTGATTATGGAGGCTATCTCATTGGCGACTGCTTTTGAGCCCTGGGCGGATGATTTATAGATTTTGGTAGGGATCTTCTCATGACTTGTGATAAGAGAACGCAGGTAGGGATCGTTATGATAGCCCTCATTTTTGAATGCTCCTGAGATGGCTATCTTCTCGTTGAATTTATGAATCATAATATCAATATAATTTGGGATGAATCATTGAATTAGCTACAAAAATAAGATTTTATAATGTAGTTTTAACATCAATTTAATATAAATTAACATGTTTCATTCCGTTGCTATCGACCTGTAAATGATATCCTGGATATTGGTCCTCACATTCTCTTTTATAAGTTTCTTGTTGTAACTGTACGGATACACCCTGTTCGATAAAAAGATATATATCAGGTCATATTTGGGGTCAATCCACAGCAAGGTACCGGTAAAGCCGGAATGCCCATACGATGATCTTGAGGCATATTTCGAGACAGGGGATTCTTTTTCGGGATCGAATTCCGGCTTGTCAAATCCCAGTCCCCGCCTGTTATGACCGTTCTGCTTTGAGGTAAACAGTCCAATCGTAGATGGCTCCAGAAACTTCACTCCACCATATGTGCCTTTATTCAGCATCATCTGGGCAAACTTGGCAATATCATCGGCATTACC
>JALVJU010000520.1 GCA_027034005.1 Marinilabiliaceae bacterium | reverse complement strand
GGATTGTCAGGTGTAGAGCTCAGGGTAGAGCATGCCCATGGCGTGACCCTGGATATGTCAAAAGCACAGCGGGCAGAAGTGAAAAAGCAGTTTGCCGATAGTCCTGTTGAAGTTGTGGGAATGGGAACCAACGAGAAATATGACTATGTGGACCCGGCTAAGCTGAAAGAGTCGATAGAGAGGACAAAAAAGTGGCTGCAACTGAGCAAGGACATCGGCGGTTCGGGAGTGAAGGTTAAGCCCAACGGGTTTCATGAGGAGGTGACAAAGGAGAAAACCATAGAACAGATAGGCACTGCGCTCAATGAGCTGGGCAAATATGCTCTCGATATGGGTCAGCAGATACGGTTGGAGGTGCATGGCCGTGAGACACAGTTGCTGCCGAACATAAAAGCTATCATGGATTATGTGGACAACAAAGGGACAGGTGTTTGCTGGAACTGTAACAAGGAAGACCTTGAAGGCGGCGGGTTGGAATATAACTTTAACCTTGTGAAGGACAGGTTTGGGGATACTTGTCATGTGAGGGAGCTAAACATTGGTAACTACCCGTATCAGGAGCTGATGGACCTGTTCGTTAAGATGGACTACAAAGGATGGATACTGCTTGAGTGCCGCACTGACCCGGAGGATAAAGTGGCAGCCCTGAAAGAACAAAGAAAGGTGTGGGAGCAGATGATAGCAAAGGCTCAGGAGAGGGAGTTAACGTAGGACACTGATTTGCACAGATCCTGTGTGATTTTAACCATATAAGGCATAAAAGCTCATATTAAGAGGGTTGAATGTTCTTATGTGCCCTAAGTGGTTTCAATAAAAAAAGCCGTCTGAAAACAGACGGCTTTTTGTGCCCAGAACAGGAATCGAACCTGCACGGCCTAAAACGGCCACAAGGCCCTCAACCTTGCGTGTCTACCAATTCCACCACCTGGGCAAAGATTAAAAAAAGAGACCCGTTAGTCTCTTTTTTACATTAAGTGAGCGAAAAACGGGACTCGAACCCGCGACCCCGACCTTGGCAAGGTCGTGCTCTACCAACTGAGCTATTTTCGCGTATGCAAATCATCTCTGATTTTGCGGTTGCAAATATAGGAAAACCTTTTCTTTTTGCAAAGAAATTTTCAACCGGGAAATTGATTTTTTTAAAGAAAAAAACTCACAAACGTTTAATTGGTTGAAAAATAATAAAGTACTTTTGCGGCCTAAGCTAAAAATATGGATTCCCGGATAAATACGGATAAAAGATACAACGATTACAGCTCGTACATCAAAAGGGTGTTCGGGGAGAGAGTGCAGAAGGTATCCATAGATGCCGGTTTCACCTGTCCTAACCGTGACGGGACAAAGGGCAGGGGAGGGTGCCATTTTTGCAACAACAGCACTTTCAATCCCTCCTACTGCGGGCCTGAATCATCCATTACAGCACAGATAGACAAGGGGATCTCATTTTTCAGGGACAAATACCGTACGCAGAAATACCTTGCATATTTCCAGGCCTACACAAACACTTATGGCGAAACGGACCACCTGATGGAGATGTACGGTGAAGCGCTAAACCATCCTGAGGTTACGGGCATTGTGCTTGGGACCCGCCCTGACTGCCTTGCTGATGACCTGCTCGATGAACTTGCAAAGGTAAATGAAAAGCATTATGTGGCCATTGAACTGGGTGCGGAGTCAACAAATAACAAAACACTTGAGGCCATAAACCGGGGGCATTCGTGGGAAGATACCGTTGATGCTGTTTACAGGGTGAAAAAACGGGGAATACCTGTGGGTATGCACATCATCCTCGGGCTGCCGGGAGAAAGCAGGGAAGACCTTCTGGAGCATTCAAAAAAAGTATCGGAACTGCCTGTTGATTTTATAAAAACACATCAGCTCCAGATAGTGAAAGGTTCACGCTTTGGTTGGGAGTATGAAAAGAACCCCGAAAAATTCAGGCTTTTTACCGCCGGGGAATTTATTGACCTGATAGTTGATTTCCTGGAATTCCTGAATCCCGGGATAATCGTTGAGCGTTTTATCAGCCAGGCGCCTCACGACCTGTTGATCGCTCCGCGATGGGGACTAAAGAATTTTGAGTTTGTGGCAAAAGTAGAAAAGCGGCTCAGGGAGAGGGATACATGGCAGGGGCGTTTTTCTGTTTGAAATGCGAATATTTCCTGATAATCCGAAAGATTTAATAACTTAGGTGTGTGTTTCTTGAATTTAAGAAGTGATGCGCAAGTCTGTTATTTTGATATTAATTTTGGTAATATCCATAGGTATATCTGCCCAGGTACACCCTGCTTTTGTTGATACACTTTACAGGCTTCCTGTAAAAGAGAAGCTTGATTACAGGATATATTACAAGTTTAGTATGTTCTGGGCGTATAGTGCTGATGCTACCTTCTCGATAGATACGATAACTTATGAAAATAAAAAAGCATACCGGCTTCAGGCTGATGCTTTTACCCGCAAAAAATACAGGTGGGTATACAGTCTTGAGGACCACTACACTTCTATCACGGATTATGAGTCGTTCCTGCCTCTAAGGTTTGAAGAGCATAACATTGAAAAGGGGGTTCAGTACGACTATACCTATATTTTCAACTGGGAAACCAAACAGGTTGATATGACCTTAAAAGAGTCGGAAAAGGAAGACAAAATCATGGTTAAGCCTCTTCCTGATTTTATTACTGATTCATACTCCGGGGTACATTTTATCAGGTTTTTGGATTATAAAAAATACTCACCAGGTGACACCATTGAATTTGAGACAATGCTGACCGGGAAGATTTATAAACAGCAAATAGTGTATCTTGGTAAAGAGAAACTGGAAGATGCCCAGGGTAAAGAGATTGATACTTTCACCATTGAAGCAGTGATAAAAAACAGTTCGTTCTTCAGTAAGAAACACGGAATTAAAACCTGGATTGCAGATAACAGGGAGAGATGGATATTAAAAGTTGACGCTAATATTATTGTTGGAAGGATAATCATGTTTCTG
>JALVJU010000519.1 GCA_027034005.1 Marinilabiliaceae bacterium | reverse complement strand
GCCTGCTCATCGGCACTTTAGGGTGGGGAGCATTCATCATCCCATCCGATATTGTAGGCGGGGGTATCGTTGGTATCGCTTCAATCGTTTACTATGTTTCCGGCATCTCCGTCGGTCCGGTAAACCTTGCCTTAAATGCCATCCTTATCCTGATAGCCATTAAGGTTCTGGGCAAAAGCTTTGGGATAAAAACCATATACTCTATCGTAGTATTTTCGGCCCTTATAAGTTTCTTCCAGGTGTATTTTCCGGAGCCGATCGTTAAAGAAAAGTTCATGGCAGCGATAATAGGCGGAGGCCTGTCGGGAGCATCTATCGGTATTCTTTTTATGAACGGTGCCAGCACCGGTGGAACGGAGATAATTGCAATGCTTGTCAATAAGTACCGCAACATCAGCCCGGGAAGGGTGATGATGATGTGCGACCTTATAATCATAGGTTCCTCTTACTTTATATTCAAATCACTGGAAACAGTTGTTTACGGTTATGTCGTGATGGCAGTGATGTCGTACGTAGCTGACATGCTGCTTACCGGCTCACGGCAATCGGTACAGATATTCATAGTTTCTTCAAAGCCACAGGAGGTAGCTGATGAACTTTCAAAAACGCTGCAACGGGGACTCTCTTTCCTTAACGGCCGGGGGTACTACTCTCAGAAAGAACGTGAATTCATAGTTATCATTGTCAGAAAGTCAGAATCACACATTGTTCTTCAAACCATAAAATGTATCGATCCTGATGCATTTGTTTCGGTAGGTAATGTCATGGCTGTTTACGGCCAGGGATTTGACACATACAAGCCACCTTTGAGAAGAGGTAAATAACCCCGGAATAAACAAATATCTGACAAGCTTGTTGAAGTAATGTAGTTCACATTGTATGTAGTTGCCTATTTTGGCACAAGATTTGAACTACACAATATTGAATCTTAAAAATTTACTACCATGAAAAAAACACTATTAGTTCTGTTCATGTTCTCGTTTGTTCTGTCATTCATGTCATTCGGACAAGAAAAACTGTCAAGAAAAGAACGAAGAGAAATTAAAAAAGCAAAACAGGCACAGCAAGACTCTATTTATGCCATTGAAATAAAGCAAGCCCTTGATGCAAAAAAATGGGTTCTCGAAGCAAACAGACTGTCCAACAAAATGGGACAGACAGTAAATGTAAACTCTAACCTGAACTTTGTGGCCATTGAAGGCGATGAGGCATACGTTCAGCTGGGAAGAGAATCAGGCATGGGCTCTAACGGAGTAGGCGGTATTACTGTAAGGGCAAACATAACGAAGTACGAAGTTAACAAAACAAAAAAAGGAACATACTTCGTTCATGTTTTTGCAAGCTCTTCGCTTGGAAGCTTTGACATCAGGATCGACATGAACTCAACAGGACAAATGGCATCGGCCACCATACAAGGCAACACATCAAGAAGGGTTACCTACAGTGGCCAGGTTGTTCCGCTCAGCAGATCGACAGTGTACAAAGGAACACCACTGTTTTAAACACTGAAAACAATTAAACAAAAAAAGGCCGCATGATTGCGGCCTTTTTTGTTTATTCCTATCTCTATTTTTTCCTTGAAATATAATTCTTTACAATATTACGAATGGACTTTAGACCAAAATTCTTTGTGTCTATCTCATCGTAACTTAAAAACTGATATCCGGCCACATCGTCCTGAACACTCATCTTACTAAAATCCTTGACCTTACAGACAAATACAAGATCGATAGTATAAACAGAATATCCCGAAAAAACATATTCATTGGGATAAGAGGTCAGATACTCCATCTCTGTGATCTGCAAATTAAGCTCTTCCTTAACTTCTCTCTTCAGGGCTTCTTCAGCAGATTCTCCGGGATCGACAAAGCCGCCGGGGAGGTCAAGCATCCCTTTTTCCGGTTCTTTCGCCCTTATTGTCAGCAGTATTTCATTTTCTTCATTTTCGATAATTGCAGCTACAGCAGCAGCTGAATTGATAAAAAAATGAAAATCGCAACTCTCACATTTGAATGATTTATCATCCTGATAAACAAACTGACTAGAACCGCATCTCGGGCAATACTTTATTACTTCGCTTGGTTTCGCCATTTTTAAATTCCTTTATGCTTTAATACAAAATTAGTAAATTTGATATCTTTTATTATCAATTATTTTTAAAATAGGTTAACTACAAATATCCCAACAGTTGTTTTCATCTATGAAATTCAAAACCGCATATGATATTATCGCCCATATACTGGGACTTCAACAACTGCCCGAAAAAGATAATATTTACATCAACAATAATACCAAAAAAAGATATATCAGGACCAAATGGGGGTTCGAGCCCACTGAGAAACATAATCTAAAGGTCAGGATTTTAAAACTTGAACACATAATAGAAAATCTTAACCGGGAGATTGATGAACTAAGATTTGACAACGATGCTCTTATTCGAAAGCATGAAGGACTACGGAAACAATTAGGTATGAGCCAGGAATACACTAAACGTATGAAAAAAGAAAAAGGGTTCATCAACAAGTTGCTCAAAGAGGTGCTTGATAAAAATGTAGCTCTGGATAAAAAATATAAAAGGCTGTTGAAAAGTAAGGAAAACACCGACAAACAGCTTGAGAACCTGAAATCTTCAAAAAAACACCTGCTTGAGCAGTACAATAATCTGGTCGAAAAAAACAGGGAACAGAAAAAGCATCTGCAGGAGTTACAGAAAGCTCTTGAATCCCTGAAAGAAAAATGCAATTAAGAATCAAAAATGAAATATAACATAAAAACATCCATTATGTGCAAAATAGACATAAAAAAGATTGACAAATACTACAAAAAAGTTTCGTACCACAAGCAGCACCCGGAATTAAACCTGCATGAATGGCAATACGCTTTAAGAAGGAAATATGCCGAGCAATCAACCTTCGGAATATGGAAAGATGATAATCCACATCCTGTGTACGGTGATTACACAGTGCGCAACCCGTTAAGCAATAATGAAT
>JALVJU010000518.1 GCA_027034005.1 Marinilabiliaceae bacterium | reverse complement strand
TTGTAGTTCGCTATCCAAAGTATGTAATCCTTGAAATCCTTCTTCGAAAGGTAGCTTCTAAAATACCTGTCGCTCGTGTAAAGAATCGGCTTCACGCCATAATGTTCCTCTACTGCCTTCAGCCATCGTTGCAATCCCACTCTCAGCCGTTCTATGCTTTGCACCCTGGGTCTCCGCTCTATGTCAAATATGGGAGGCAGGTCGCCTTTTTCCAGTTTAACACGTTTAATGAAGTTTTGTGCCTGCTTCAGGGAATTCTCATTAGGCCGGTAGTAATGGTAAGCCCCCCGAATTATTTTTCTCTCTTTTATCCTTTTCCAGTTATGCCTGAAAAACATATCCCGACCATTATGTCCCATAGTGGCCCTGACTATCACAAAGTCCACGGGTTTACCGTTCGCGAATGTATCAATCCTGCTCCAGTACACGAGTCCCTGATAATGTGAGAAGTCGGCACCAAAAACATAATCATCAAACTTTTTAAATACTTTATCGATCTTCCTTTGCTCACTAAATGGGGTTATAAAATCCAATCCCTCAACTTTGGTATGAATATCCACAGTGCCCCGATAAAGCGAAAACCGGAAAATAAAAAGAAGATACAAAGCAACAACTATTGTTACAAATAAAAGATAACTCTTATTCGAAATCGTTTTCTTCTTCTTTCGCTTACGTTTTACTACCGGTCTTTTTTTCTTTTTAACCTTGCTTTCAACTTTACTCTGAGCCATTGGCAATATTTTAACCTCCCCTCACACAGGTAATACCGGGGATACAAAATTGCCCCTAAAATAATAACTATTTCTTTTGAAAGTTATTCGCCTACTCCTGTCAATGTCTCAATTTTCTGCTTTAGGCCATCAACATCCGGCTTTCTGTCCTCCGGGAATGGATAACCGGCAAGGTACCACATCTCGGTAAAAGATATCGAGTCACCGGGAGCCACATTTTCAACCGGACCCATTGGCTCGATCTCGTATATCTCATCTTTAAGGTGCCATACCGCTGTGGTAAAACAGCTTATCCCCCCATATTTCTTTTCGGGGTAAACCTGATATTTTTTCAGGAACATGATATTGTTATCGTACAAGGCAGCAAGAATACCTATCTCACCGTCGGTCATGATACGTTTGTAAACCGACGGTGCCGACATTATCAGAAAACCATCTTCTATCGTAACATCCGGCTCTTCGCGGGGCATGTAATCCATCAGGGTAACATCATCTCTGTCAACAAATGCAACATACCCTTTTTTATACCTGCTGCTCTCATTCATGGACATGATGTAAACTCCCCCACCTTTGACAAATGTCCTGCTCCACAAGTATCGTCTAAGCGGAATTTCTCCCTTGTTTATCAATGTTTGCCTACACGTTAGCTTTGACGTTTTATCATCAAGAGTGAAATCCCGGACCAGCAAAATGTTATGCCTTGGATCAATCCGGCTTGTAAGCCGCACCGAACGCTCCCCGGTTATCTCAGCCTCCCACCTGCCTTTGAGATACATATTGTGTGAGGGAATAGTTTTCACAGGGCCGAAATCGAACCGTCCGGCATCGATCCTTTTTATCTTGCTGCCGTCGGTTATTCCATCATGGGCATGGTTAAAATACAACACATCCCGACCCTTGTACTCGTACACAAGTATCCGGCCGCCAATATTGGGATCTACCACAACACGGTTTTTTTCATTTTTCAATTCAATACACCCGGGCAAGCCGTAAACGGTAACTTCTTTCGCCGAAAAGGCATTAAATTCAGCAAATGACAGCAGAGCAAAAAACAAGAATATCCGACACATAAGAAATGTTTATTTTCTTGATTTTATATAAAATGAATTTTCAAGGTTAACCCACGACACCCAAGGGAGTTAATCGTATTGTTTCAGATGGATTATACCTGTCTGTTTACACAGTTAGACAAGATTGTATCAAAACCCGGCCTGCCTCACTCTCCTTTAATATTTTCAGCAAACCTTGTATGCAAAATGCCGTTCAACTTCTTCACTACAACGGCATACTCAGGCCTGTCAACAACATTCACATTTTCGTCAGGGTCTTTTGTGTGGTCGTACAGCATACGTGAAAACGGCTCACCTGTCTTCAGGTTGATGAACTCGGTGTAACCGTACTCCGGTGTTGTGAGCATAAAAGCATTGGCCGTTTTAGTAAAAACGTATTCGTTGATCTTTTGTTCGGTATCTTTCAGCACAGGCACAAAACTTTTCCCCTCAAGCTGGCCTTTGGGCGATTGTAAGTTACAAAGTTCTGCAAGCGTGGGATAAACATCCACAAGCTCTATCAAAGATGAACTGGCCCTGCCGCCTTTGTAGCCGGGCACTTTCATTATCAGGGGTACCCGGGAAGTGATCCTGAAACTTGTGTATTTAGCCCAGAGGGTATGCTCCTGAAGATTGTACCCGTGATCGGCAACAAGCATCACTATGGTATTTTTATCAAGTTCAAATTCTTTAAGTTTATCAAGAATTCTTCCGATCAGGACATCCACATAACTTACCGTGGCATAGTACCCGTGAATCAGTATCTTTGCCGTATCGTTACTAACCTGTCCTTTCTTTGGAATGCCGCTGTATGCACGCATTTCACCCCAGGTGCTGATAGCTGCTTTAGGTGCCCCCTCCGGCACGAAATTATTGTAGGGCTGTTTTATCTCTCCGTCAGGATACTTCTCCCAATGCCTGGCCGGCGCATTAAAAGGCAGGTGGTTGCTGATAAAACCGGCAGCAAGCAGGAACGGCTTTCCCGCTCTCTTCAGCTTTTCCATATCACGTATCACCTTTTGTGCCATCAGTCCGTCGATGTATGCTGTGTCGGGCACATCGGCTTTCTCGAAAGCAGGGCCGGTCCCGGTTTCCACATACTCTTTGTGGTTCTCAGGAAGCTGATAATCCTTCCATAGCGACTGCCAGTAATCGGTCGGTGCAAGTCCCTTATCGTTCTTTTCAAAGGCGTACGGCCGCCAAACCTCGTCCCAGTCGCCCATGTTATCATCAAGGTGATGATATATCTTACCGTTCGAGATGGTTGTGTAACCATTTTGCTTAAGAAGCTGTGCAAAACTGACCGCATTGGGAACCTCTTTACTTGCAAATGTGTTGTAATTGATAAAGCGGTTCTTCGTGGGATACATTCCCATGAGCATACTTGCACGGGATGCCCCACAAACAGGGATGTTACAGTATGCCTCTTCAAACATTATCCCTTCCGAGGCAAGCTTGTCGATATTCGGCGAAAGCATCTGCCTGTTACCGTAACACCCGAGCTGAGGCCGCAAGTCGTCCATGTAAAGAAGCAGAATGTTTGGCTTTTTAATATTACTGTTCTTTTTCTCCTGCAATTTACATGATGAAAAAACAGTCGGTATTAGAACAAGTGAGAAGAGGAGTAAATTTTTCATGATAAGATCTTCTTTAAGCATCTAAACTAAAACAGGGGAAGCAATGAATACTTCCCCTGTAATATATAAAATTAATTTAAACTTCTGTTCTTAATCCTAATGCTCTTTAGGCACAAACCTCCAGAACCAACCTCCTCCTTTACCAACACGTTTCTGATACAAGATCAAACTACCGTCTTCAAGCACACAAATATCATAAACTCCCGAGTTATCACCTGTCGTTTGAAAATCGGGAAGATGAGCGCCATTGATTGTAAGCTTCATATTTGACATATCAAGCAGAAATGCACCATTTTCTTCAGTTCCTTCGTTCACCATTTTGTAAACAGTTTTGGCTCCATCCAAACCAAAATAAATCTCAGCATTCTCATATCCGTCTGATCCACCATTCCACCATACAGATCGCCACTTAGCTGGGTTAGGGGGCCCGAGGTAACTATATTTACCACCCTCTTTGTCATAAACCCACGTTTTGCCTTTGCCACCACCTGTTAATTCTGAATACCCAGGTACATGATATGACATCTCATCGATGGTTACGGGAATATCCTTGTAAACCAGTCCTCCGTCGGTTGTGGCAATGAACGTTATATCATAAGTTCCTACAACAGGCACAACAACAGTGTCCGTAGTTTTTGTTGAAGTTCCGAATTTATAGTCCCACAAACCGCTGACAGATGGGGTGTTATTTTTCAGCACTATCTTATTTGTACCATCAATCGAGGTCACCGTGGCATTGATCTGGTCAGCCGGAAGTTTGGGCCCCATCTCCATTCTGTCTTCTATCGGGTTACAGGCCGAAAAGAAAGCTGTCAACCCGATGAATATTGATAAAATTATATTTTTCATATTAAAATATTTTTATTGTTAGATAAACTTTTTACCATCCCGGATTCTGCTCGAGAATACCCCCTGAAATCCTTATCTGACTTGGAGGAACAGCAAGGAAACCATTGGTCTCAGGCCTGTATTTCTGATTGTAGACATCAGGCACCTTAGCATTCAGGATAGGAATATCCTTAACTACAGCAAAAGCACTCTCAAGATCGTGCCAACGCATAAGGTCATGGTAACGCAGGCCTTCGAAAGCAAGTTCATGACGACGCTCTTTCTTGATGTTATCAAGTGTTACAGGTACAGACCCGAGTCCTGCACGTGCCCTTACCTCATCAAGGTATTGCTGTGCATTAGGGCAGTCTAGTTCAGCTGCCATCAGAAGCACATCAGCAAACCGGATAAGTATCTGGTCGTTCAAATTCCAAAGCTGGATATTGGCAGTTCCTCCATACATCAGATAGTACATCCCGTACCACTTGCCATCGTCTGCTTTTTCGGTGATAGGAACATATTTCTTGTTAAAGAAACCTGTCTCCTGTTGCGCATTCCAGCCACCCGGCTTGTACTTATCAAGGAACTCAGGGCCTTCCTCGGTATTATTAATATTGATGATAGAACCCGCCTGACGAAGGTCGCCATCTTCAAAGCTGTCCCAAAGTTGAGGGTTGACTGTTCCCCAGCCCCATCCTTTACCAAAAGGAGTATTATTGAGGCCCCGGAATCCCATAAAAAGAGGAACTTGATTTGCGTAATGCAGTTTACCGCCCCAGCTTGCAAAAGGACCGTACTTTATTGCAAAAATCGTCTCCGTGTTTCCTGTTTTAGGATCTTCTCCCACCCACTTAAGATTATTGTCTCTTTTGAATGCATAATCTTTGTTGTGAGCATATGGCCAGATATTCCTGAAGTCGGATACAAGTTTATGACCACTGTTATCGATAAGATCTACCAACCAGGTTTGCACATCGCCTTTAGTAACAGTTCCTTCGTTCAAAGGCATACTGTCTTTATTGTATGTACCAGTATAAAACAGGAAAACTCTGGCCATCAATGCTTCAGCCGCCCATTTGGTAGCATGTCCGGAAACAAAGTTATCATACGTTTTTGCCGGCATTATGCCTATCGCCGTTTTCAGGTCTGTAGCTATTTGAGTGAAAATATCTTCAACCGGCGCTTTAGGCAAATTCTTCTCCCCTGTAGGATCAGTGATCAGCGGACAAGTCCCGAAGAATCTTGCAAGCCTGAAATAGAAATACGCCCTCAGGAAATGTGCTTCACCAAGCAACTGGTCATGCTGTTCCTGATCTTCAAATTCTGCCTGATCGAAATGCAGGATCAACATATTTGCACGGAAGATACCTTTGTATGCTTCTGCCCACAAATTGTCAAAAAGACCATCCTTGGTCAATGAGAACTCATCAAGTCCCTGTGCATTGATATCCTCCGGGCCTCCTCCTGCAAACCTGTCATCAGACATAAGTTCTGCAACCAATATCTCACTGCTAAATCCGTGTTCGGTAGGCAAAGCTCCGTAAACAGCATTCAGCGCTTCCTCAATCTGCTGAGGATTTGAATAGTAACTTGACTCATCAAGCTGATAGAGATTTTCCCTCTCAAGAATATCATCTCCGCAGCTGCTAAATGATAACATGAGTGCAAGCAATGTGGAATAATATATTATTCGTTTCATATCTTTATTTTTTATCGTTTTAGAAATTAATAGATAAACCTACCAGGTATGTTCTTGATAACGGATATAATCCCAGATCGATTCCGGAAGACCATTTGTCCGGTCCGTAACCTACTTCAGGATCCATTCCTGAATAACTTGTAAAAGTATAAAGGTTCTTGGCAGTGAGATATATTTTTGTACTTGCCAAAGGCCAGAAATCCAAATCACTAAGATTATAACCTATAGTCAGATTGCTGATCCTGAAGAAATCTGCATCTTCAATAAAGAAATCGGACATCTGAAGCATATTCGCGTTAGCGGAAGAAGAAACTTTAGGATATGTATTTGAAGTTCCTTCACCATGCCAGCGGGTGAACACATCTGTAGTATAGTTACCATATTGCGTGTTCCATGAGCGGTATGATTTGGCAATCTGCATGCCTGCCTGTCCTGTTCCGGTAAGGTTCAGATAAAATCCTTTGTATTCTGCAAACAGTTGAAGTCCCCAGTTGAAATTAGGATTAGGATCACCAAGCATAACTTTGTCTTCATCATCTATTATGCCGTCATCGTTCTGATCAACATATCTAAAATCACCCGGTCCTGGAACCGTAGCTCTGGGGTCAGTTGTTATCCTGCTGTTATAATCCTTTGCTTCCTGTTCATTCTGGATAATACCATCAGTTTTAAATCCCCAGAAATATGCAATGGGATAACCTACCTGGGCACGGTAGATCTCTGACATACCGTGAGTAAGAACATTAGGTTGTCCGTGAATGATCTTCTCGTCATTGGCGATCTCTGTTACTTCGTTTTGGTTGTATGCCATTGTTAAAGTAGCCCCATACCTGAATGTACTTGACATATCTTTCCAGCTAAGCGCAAGTTCAACACCTTTGTTTGTAACCCTTCCCCCATTGATATCTGTTGAGGCAGTACCGTTGGTGGCAAGTGTCGGCGGATTAACCAGCCAGTCCCTGGTATCCTTCTTGTACCAGTCGAAATTAACCTGGAGCCGTGATCCCAGAAAATGAGCATCAAAACCTATATCAGTTTGTTCTGACGTTTCCCATGTAACATCAGGATTAGGCACTCTTGCAGGATACCCCCCAAGATATTCAATGGTTTTATCCGGCCCGAAAAAATAACTAGAGTTCTTATAAGTAATTGATGAGCTGTATTGGAATGCACCTATCGCCTGGTTTCCGTTCTGTCCCCAGCTGCCTCGTAACTTGAAGAAATCAAGCCAGCTAGCACCTTCCATAAACGATTCGTTTGTCATTACCCAGCCTGCCGATACAGAAGGGAATATCCCCCATCTGTTACCTTTCATAAAGTTGGATGAACCGTCAGCACGAAGGACTGCGGTCAACATATACTTTTCTTTGTAGTTGTATGATAATCTTCCAAAGTATGACAGTATAGAAGCACCATAATGATCTGCCCCATTAACTTTTGTGTATGCAGGATCTACTAACGGATAATTATTCAGGTATGCATGTTCTGCATCCTGGAATATACCATCTTCATTGTGCCCGCTTACACTAAGAGCTTGGGTCACCCTGTATAGCTCCGTACCAACCAGAGCAGTTATGGTATGTGCGTCATTAAAACTTTTATTATAACTTACCGTGTTAGTGAAAGTAAAGTTATATCCCTGGTTCATTGACTGGTCAACCTTATCACGCGGGTTTGAAGTATTTGCACTAAGATCGTATTCGGGAGTCCAGTGCCTGAAAGAACCAAACCATGCATTAAGCCCGTAACTTGATTTGATTTTCAAATTCTTGATCGGCTGTATCTCCATATAAGCATTGCCAATGATAGTATTGCCATTCTGCCAAGCATTTTTACCGAGATAATCCATAAGAGCTATCGGGTTGGGTTCTTTCGGGTTCCAGCCGATAGCATAGTGGTAATCACCCTCGTCATCGTAAACAGGCAGAAACGGACTTGTAGTAAGCATGTTCCTCACATCACTCCAATACATGTTCCCAGTTCTGATGCCGGGCTTTTCAGTCTTGGTATAAGTAAGGTTCTCTCCGAATTTAATAATTTTAAGATCGTTCTTTTGCCAAACAACATGCTCAGAGTTTAAACGCAGGTTTAAACGCTTATATTCTGATTTTGCCTGTTTACCAAGAACTCCCTGATTATCGAGATATGATGCACCAAAAGAATAAACAGACCTGTCAGAACCGCCATTCATGTTAATTGAATAATTCTGAAGAAGAGCATTATCATTCATTATCTCCTTGAACCAGTTAGTTCCCTGCCATTCGCCGCTCTTTATTTTATCCCAATCGGGAACAAGGCTCGGATAATCGTAAGGAAGCAACCCTTCATTGATACGTCCTTCATTCTGTATCTCGGCATACTCCTGAGCATTTAGCAGGTCGGGAAGCTTGTATATATTCTGCCATCCCATGTAGCCGTCAAAGCTCACTTTCAGGTTCCCTTTTTTACCTTTCTTGGTTGTAACAAGGATAACACCGTTGGCAGCACGAGCACCGTAAATAGCCGCAGAAGCAGCATCTTTAAGCACATCGATAGACTCAATATCCGAAGGACTAAGGTAATCAATATTGCCTACTGTAACACCATCGACAATATAAAGTGGTGAAGCATTGCCAATGGTTCCGATACCACGAATGTATACTTTGGTAGAAGAACCCGGCTGTCCGTTGCTCCTTGTGATAGATACGCCCGGGCTTATACCCTGCAACGCTTCCATTGAGTTCGAAGGTGTAAGTTTTGTGATAACATCACCTTTAACATTAAGATTTGCACCTGTAGTGAGTTTTTTCTTCTGCGTACCGTAACCTGTAACGATAACCTCTTCAAGGTCACTTATCATAGGAAGAAGCGTAATGTTGATCTCAGTACGGCCAACAACATTTATCTCCTGATTGATGTAACCGATAAACGAGAATACCAGGACAGACTCCTTAGGCACCGTTAACTGGTAACGGCCGCCAATGTCCGTAACGGTTCCCTGATTTGTGCCTTTTATGTAAACATTTACACCCGGCATCGGCTCACCTGTCTCGTCCACTACCTTACCCGAAATGGTTATCGACTGATCCTGCTGCCTCTGGGCAGGAGGAGTTTTGGTTGTAAGGATGACCTTGTTATTGATGATCCTATAACCGATATCACTGTCGCCAAAAAGCATATCAAGAACATCCATAATGTTCTTGTTCTGCACTGAAATGGCTTTAACCTGGCCAACATCGATCATCTCCTTGCTGAACAGGAAAACATAATCTGTCTGTTTCTCGATCTCATTGAGGATCTTCTCTATGGTAACCTTATTCAGGTTAAGAGTAACTTTGTCTCTTTGGGCATCAGCATTTCCTGCCATAAGCTGCATACTGAACACCAAAACAAGAAATAGCGTAATTCGCATAATCTTTTCAATTTTTTTCAGGGTATGGGATTCCCAGAAACCCATGAATACATGATTTTTTTTCATACATTTGTAATGCTAAATTGTTAAACTTTAGTTTAATTATTGATTTTTAATGTCAGGGGAGTGTTGCCGCACTTTCCTGATTTTTTTGCTTTTTACTTCTCTTTTTATGTCATAGTTTTTCGGTTTATTAAAGAGTGATTAATTATTGCTGTATATAAATATCTTTTGTTTTTCATAATCTCCGTTACCTGTCATTTTTCTCGGCAGCTTTTTGTATCCTACCGGAAGTGTCATGGCCATCAGCTTCAAAACATTATCCAGGCTCTCATCTTTAAATACCCCCCGGTAAGTTATGTTTTTCAATGAATTTCCTTTGAGTATGATATCCACATTGTACCATTCCGACAGTTGTTTTGCAACTTTAGGCATAGGAGTGTCACGGAATATCAGTTTACCTTCTATCCAGGCAACAATGTTTCGTGAGTTAACATTCTTCACAATAAAGTCTGTTCCGTTCACGGCCAGTCTCTGATCGGGCTTAAGGATCACCATTTTTTTATTCTTCCCTATCAATGCCCTGACTTTACCCTCAACAAGCGTAACATCAAAATCTCCGTTATCCTTTGAGGTGACCGAGAATTTTGTGCCCAAAACTTCTACTTTCCCATTGGGAAATGAAACCGAGAAAGGATGTATTTTATCATGTGTAGCCTCAAAATAGGCTTTCCCCTGAAGAGCTATCTTCCTGTTTGCTGCAAACTGTGCTGA
Organism: Marinilabiliaceae bacterium; assembly: GCA_027034005.1. Classification (GTDB taxonomy): domain Bacteria; phylum Bacteroidota; class Bacteroidia; order Bacteroidales; family Marinilabiliaceae; genus JAADEM01. Next base: position 14,436 of record JALVJU010000518.1, on the reverse strand, counting down.
ATATTTTATGGTTGAACCTGAATTGATCCATACTACAGATGAATCGGGAAGGATATATTTTATTCTTGAATTATCAGGGGCATGAACCTCCATAACGGGAACCATTTCCCTGACGGCAGTTTCCTGTCTGTTTTGAGAAAAGAAATAAAATCCGGCTGCAAGCAAAGGCAAAAGAAGTATTGCAGCAATTTTAGAAAATGCAGAAAGAAAACGTTTTACAAATGATGGTTTGTCATCGACTCTTGTCATCTCTATCTGCTTGTGAAGTTTCTCCAGCACCACGGACATATCCTTTGTATCGTCAGCCTTGCTGTCAAACACCTTGTTCCAGTCATCCTTGAGAAACCTTGAAAATTCAGGATGGCTTTCCAGTTCGGCAAACAGTTCGGCAAGGTATTTATGCTCTCCCGTTCTTTCCGCTCGCTCAAGATATTTTAATAATCTGTTTTGGTCAAATTTGGTCATTTTTAAATACGCTTTTCAATAGTTATGTCCATGAGAGAGAAAAATCTCATGGGTCAAAATTGGCTTTTTTTTGAATTATTTTAACAAAATTTGCAACCTACAGATTCCAGGCCTATAGAAAAACAAAAAAAAGCATGACACCAAGCATCCCGGCATCTATCCTTTTTCGCAGAAATTTAAGAGCTTCTGATATCTGATTGTCGACCGCACCGGGCGTGATCCCAAGCTCTTCAGCTATCTCTTTGGAGCTCATGCCCATCTTCCTGCTTTTAATAAAAATATTGCGCCTTCTCTCGGGCAGGTCATCAATGAGCTTATCTACCTCTTCCAGCAATGATGCGTACTCAAGCTGCTCCTCCATTGAATATTCTGCCTGCAAACCGCCTGCATCAGAAACAAACTTTGCATGGTATGATTCGCGCCGGAAGATCTTTTTTATGATATTGACTGAAATGGTAAAAAGATATGATTTAATGCTGGTATCGGCCCTTAGTTTTTCCCGATTGTTCCATATGTACATAAAAACATCCTGAACCACACCTTCTGAATCTACATCCGACTTCAGATACCTAAATGCAAACCCGTAGATCTTCTTGCTATATCTCGCAAAAAGAATATCGAATGATCTGACATCATCATCACGAATCTTTTTTATCAGGTAACTGTCGCTGTATATTTCGTTGTTTTCCTTCATTGCTTGTGTGATGAAGATGTTCATCAGAACAAAATTATAAATTTTTGTAGCAAATCTTTAAAATATTTTAAAAATAAAATTTACTTTGTATGCCCAAGTGGCTTAAACTTGTCATTGACAATAACTTTTGACCTGGTGTCATGTCAGGAGTATCTTGACATCATTCCAATACCCTTAACCCCTAAAGGGAAATGCCATGTGCATAGGCACCCTTCAGTGAACTTAAGGGTGCAGGCGTGTAATACGATAAATTATAGTTGACATAACACTAATTAAACACCGTTTTATTTTGATCACCAAAACACATAAATTATGAAACACAATAAAACCATATTTAAGTTTAGCTTATTTTATTTCATCTTTTTTGCATGTTCACGACCGAGGCAAGGTGAACAAACCCGGCAATACAGAGAGATGGTAGTTTCCGCTCATCCCGAAGCTTCGAAATCAGGGGCAGAGATATTAAAACAGGGTGGTAACGCCGTGGATGCTGCAAGCGCTGTCGAGTTTTCACTTGCCGTGTGTTATCCCGTGGCAGGGAACATCGGAGGCGGCGGGTTTATGGTCATTCGGCTCAATGACGGCAAAAGCTACACCCTTGATTTTCGTGAAAAAGCACCGTTAAAAGGCCACCGTGACATGTACCTCGATAAGAACGGAAAGGTGGTTGACGGCCTCAGCCTTTACAGCCGGCTTGCCGTGGGAGTGCCTGGTACCGTTGACGGGATCATCAAAGCCCATTCACGTTTTGGCAAACTGCCTTTCAAGGATGTGATACAACCGGCCATTGACCTCGCACGAAACGGATTTCCCATAACAGAAAAACAGGCTGAAAGGCTTAACGCCTACAAGGAGAGATTCCTGAAAATGAATGATGCAAAACCCGTTTTCGTAAAAGAGGGGAAATGGCACGCAGGTGATACCTTAAAGCAGCCGGAGCTTGCCGTCACGCTGGAATCGATACGGGATAAAGGGCGTGCCGGTTTTTACCAGGGCAAAACTGCAACTTCTCTGATAAAGGAAATGCAAAAGCATGACGGACTTATCACTCAAAAAGACCTCGATGATTACAAGTCGGTATGGAGGGAGCCTGTAACGGGCAAATACAAAAACTACAAGATCATATCCATGCCTCCCCCGTCGAGCGGAGGTATCGCTCTTCTGCAACTGCTCGGCATGACAGAGCCCTACCCGCTAAGCAAGTGGGGATGGCATGACATCAGGACAGTGCACCTGATGGTGGAGGCAGAGCGCAGGGTATATGCCGACAGGGCTGAATTCCTCGGCGATCCTGACTTTTATAAAGTGCCAGAAAAAGGACTCTTGGACAAAGAGTACCTGAAAGAGAGGATGAAGGATTTCAACCCGGAAAAAGCAATACCCTCGTCAGGTATCAAACATGGCAATCCATACAAATATGAGAGTGAGGAAACTACCCATTTTTCTGTTGTTGACGGATCGGGCAATGCAGTCTCTGTCACAACTACCCTGAACCGGGGCTACGGAACAGCTATCGTCGTAGATGGTGCCGGCTTCCTGCTGAACAACGAGATGGACGATTTCAGTGTGAAACCCGGAGTGCCTAACTCATACGGGTTGATAGGAGGAGAAGCAAACTCAGTGCAACCGGGCAAGCGCATGCTGAGCTCGATGACCCCCACCATAGTAGAAAAAGACGGAAAACTCTTCATGGTCGTAGGCAGTCCCGGGGGATCAACCATTATCACCTCTGTTTTTCAGACTATCCTTAACGTGGTTGAACACGGAATGACCATGCAGGAAGCAGTCACAGCATCACGCTTTCACTCACAGTGGCTCCCTGACCTTATTTACTACGAAAAAGGCGGTTTCCCTGACAGCTTAAAAATGCAACTTGAAAAGATGGGGCATAAATTAAAAGAACGAAACTCTATCGGGAGGGTGGATGCCATCTTGCGTTATCCGGACGGTTCTCTTGAAGGTGGCGCCGACCCGAGGGGAGATGATACTGTTGCAGGAAACTAAGGATTGAAAAAAATTTGTAAGCTTGAAAAAAATATTCTGGGTGTGACTGAACAGTCGCACCCGGAATTTACATTTCCCTCACAGTTTCAACAAACGACCTGAGCAACCCGGGATCCTTTTCAAAGGCATTGCCCACCACAACGACATCTGCCCCAGCCTTGCATGCAGAGCGTATTTTTTCTTTTGAATTGAGGCCTCCGCCAACGAACAGAGGGACATCGGTCTGCTCTTTGACCTTTCCGACCATCGTTTCAGGCACAGGAGTCAAGGCTCCACTGCCCGCTTCAAGGTAAAGCATCTTCATTCCCATCATCTCTCCAGCCAGTGCAGTAGCAACGGCAAGATCGGTCTTTTCTCGCGGAATGGGTTTTGTGTTGCTCATGTATTCCACCGAAGACACCTTACCTCCGTCGATCAGAATATAACCTGTAGAGATAACTTCCATGCCCGATGACCGTAGCAACGGCGCAGATGACACATGATGGCTTATCAAAAATTCGGGGTTTCTCCCTGACAGAAGAGTCAGGAAAAGAATGCCGTCGGCAAACCTGCTGATCTGAATACTGCTACCCGGAAAAAGAAGCACGGGAACATCACAACCTTTTTTTATGCCCTTTATTAATTCATCTGTTTTTTCAGAGATCAGGCTTCCGCCTACAAGAATGAGGTCCGGAAGTGTTTCATTAACCGATGAAAGCAACACATTCAGGTCACCAGATGTAATTTTATCAGGATCGATAAGCAAGGCGATCTGCTTTAAGCCTCTGTTTTTCTTTTCCAGTATCTTATCATATATCATCTCCGGTATGTTTAATGTAGTAAACCAATGTAAAATCAGGCAGCACCTCGTAACCCATTGTCACCTCACATTTCAGGTCGGGAAAAACAACTTCAGCGGTTATCTGCCCTTTATCTGATATGGTCAGTGGCACGATCTTCAGATTATCTTTAAAGACCACATCCCGCCTGTCAAGCAGTTTGAAAAGAGTTTCTTTGGCACACCATATTAAGTTGTAGTACTCTATCCTCCCTTCGTGAGGTATAAACCTCATCTCCTGCTCACTGACGAATCGTTGATAAACCCGCTCTATCCTTGGTGTGGCTTTTTCCATATCGAGAGAAGTGCGGAAAGGAGCCAGTGCTATTCCTGCATATCCCCTTGTGTGAGATATGCCTATCTCCATATCAACATCCTTAAAATACGGCGCTCCTGTATTTTTATAATGAATCCTGGGACTTTCTCCCAACAGTTTTTTTACAAGGACACGAACAGCAAGCCACTCTTTCTTGCGGGATTCAAGCCTGAAAGATAAAAGTTTCGTTTCATCTTCTTCACAAAGGCCTGCCATTAAGGACAACTCTTCAACACTCTCCGTTGTCTGCCATACAGCAATTCTGTTCCCGTTCTCAAGATCTTTTTGCAAGTAAAGCGGCATACCGGTACGGTTTTATTTCCACGAAAGGGTTTCAATGAGATGTATCATATCTTTCTCTACAAACTTAATCACAGGAGCAAGGCTGTCCTTATTTGGCACATTGTTAAAATACAGGGCCCCGCGCAGAAAATGCCTCGTACTGTCGGTTACAAAAAACTGTACCGATGATGCTGCATTCCCCTTGATCTCGTACAAAGCACCGTAAACAGATTTCAAGGTGTCTTCGTAGTACTGCTCGTTTATAGCATCTGCCTTGATAGTGTGCTTGTATACCATCTTCCGGTTGTCCTCAAGAAGTCTGTCAATATTATTGCCCACATTGAAGTATGTGAGGTGAACTGTTCCGTTGAACTCCGGAAACACAATATTGGAATTAAAGCTTCCCGGATGATACTTGTCCGGTTCCAGTTCTGCATACACCGGCATCTCGAACTTATAGGGAAAAACAGTGTCCACAAGGACATATTTTTTCTCGGGAAAGTCGATCCTGAAATAACCGGGTTCTTTAGGGGTATAATTTTGTCCGCAGGAAACCATCAGGGTAATTACTGCAGAAATGAACAGAAATAGTTTAAATGCTTTCATGATTCAGGCTCTTCCTTCTCACTTTTGTTTATTTCTTTGAAACTGAGTTTTTTTATTCGGCGGCTGTCAGCAGCAAGTATCAAAAAGCGGTAATTCCGGAATTCAATAGTTTCATTTTTCTCAGGCATGGCACCTTTGATCTCCAGCATCAAACCGGCCAAAGTCTCAGCATCTCCCCTCACTTCATCAAAAGCATCCTCATCAATGTCCGTGATCTTGAAGAAATCGTTGAGAAGTGTCTTGCCCTCAAAAATATAAGTGCCGTCAGGAAGCTTTCGGTATGTGTCCTCATCCACATCCATCTCATCGCTTATCTCGCCCACTATCTCTTCCAGAACATCTTCAAGAGTGATTATGCCCGATGTTCCGCCATACTCGTCAACCACAATGGCCATATGGGTTTTTTGCATCTGGAACTCACGCAGCAGGTCGTTTATTTTTTTTGATTCGGGAATATAATATGCTTCCCGTATCAGTTTTTGCCAGCGAAACGAAGCACCTTTGTCGATATGCAATAGCAGGTCTTTTACATAAAGTATACCTTTGATATTATCAGGTGTGTCCTCAAACACCGGAAGCCTGGAAAAACCCGACTCGTTTATCACATGCAGGACTTTGTTGAAATCCCATTTTATGTCAAGGTCAACCACATCAACACGTGCGGTCATGATCTCCTCTGCTTTGATGTTGGAGAATTTTACGATGCCTTCCAGTATCTCTTTCTCCTCCTCAATATCGCCTGAAGTGAGTTCTACCGCGTGCGACAACTCATCCATCGAAAGAGACCTGTGTTTCTTCTCAAGACGCTTGTTCACAACATTGGAAGAGTTAACAAGAATTACACTGAGCGGCTTAAACAATTTTATCATTATCATCAGGGGATAAGCCATCACGCTGGCAAATTTCCTTGAGAAATGGGAGGCATAAACTTTGGGCGTTATCTCCCCGAATAAAAGTATCAAAGCAGTGATGCCTACAGTTTCGATGATGAACTGAAGGGTGTTTGCTCCTCCGAAATTAACAATGGAACTGACGATGAACGTTGTGAGGATAACAATACCAACATTCACAAAGTTGTTCCCTATAAGGATGGTTGCAAGAAGCAGCTCCGGCTTTTGAAGATGTTTAAGGATCAGCTTATTTGTCTTTGTCTCATGATTTTTCAGAAAATCAATATCCTTAGGCGACAGCGAAAAATACGCTATCTCTGCTCCTGAAATCATGGCAGACAATACCAGAAGCATCAGGCAGACAAGAATATTAACAGCAATGCCTGGCGTAAACGCGTAAAACGTTATGTCTGAAAAGAAAGGCAGTATCCCGGTTTCCAATAAAGTCATGTTTTAGTTAAACAAGGTCAAAACGGCAGATCATCTTCCGGTTCATTTGTATTGGTGTCCGTTGTATCTCCTCCGGTAGTTCCGGTATCGTTTGTTGTTCCCGGCTGTGCCGTAGGGGCGGAACCCGCAGCAGGACTTGTTCCCGTTGTATTTGAAATCCCTGTAGCCTGAGATGCAGGATTGTTCTCACGTGTGCCCAGAAGTTGCAGTACATCGACAACTATCTCTGTTCTGTATCTCTTAATCCCGTCCTTGTCTTCGTACGAGTTGGTACGGATCTTTCCTTCAAGATAGAGTTGTGTACCTTTACGTACATACTTTTCAACCACTTCAGCCAGTTTTCGCCAAACAACAATGTTGTGCCACTCCGTTCTTTCAGGCACCTGGCGTCCGTCACGTGTCTGATACCCCCTCTCCGATGTAGCAAGAGGGAACCTTGCTACAGCAAGCCCGTCTTCAATATAATGCACTTCAGGGTCTTTGCCCACATTTCCAACTAAAATTACTTTATTTATTGACATTTTATTTGTTGAATTTATTCAGGCTAAAATTACAAAACTTTTGATGTTTTTCAAACGAGGTTACAAATGACACGGCACAATGCTGGTAATTTACATGATATTTATCAGCCAAAAGCCGTGTCGTTGGTATCTTAATTAACATTAAAGCAATTCGATACATTATCTTTAACATCTTATTTTCGTCCAAAAAAAGCCAATTTGTTTTTTTATTTTGATAAAACATTTATCTTTGCACTCTGCTGTCAGAGAAAAAACTTAATGTAAATAATTGATAATTAAATAATTTTATAAAAAAATGACAAAAGCTGATATTGTTAACGAGATTTCAAAGAACACTGGAATTGAGAAGGTTACAGTACAAAAGACTGTAGAAGCTTTTATGGAAACCATAAAAGGTTCCCTGGTAAAAGGTAAGAATGTGTATTTAAGAGGATTTGGTAGCTTCGTAGTGAAGAAAAGAGCAGAAAAAACCGCTCGTAACATTTCTAAGAATACCACAATCATTATTCCTGAGCACTTTATTCCTTCGTTCAAGCCTTCAAAAACATTTGTTACAAAGGTGAAGAATAACGTAAAATAATTTTAAACTATTAATTTTTTAAGTTATGCCAAGCGGGAAAAAGAGAAAGAGACATAAGATGGCTACGCATAAGCGTAAAAAAAGACTCAGAAAAAACAGACATAAGAAGAAGAAATAATTTTCTCTTCTTATAAGAAATTTCGACAAACAGAAAGTTCTCGCTTTCTGTTTTGTTGTATGTAGTAAAAGCCCTGAAGCGCAGGGCAAGATCTTTGAAATATTAATTTAAATTCATGTAGTGAATGCAGAACTATTTGTTGATGTAACTCCCTCAAATATTTCCATAGCACTCCTGGAAGACAAGAGGCTTGTGGAATTAAGAAAAGAGAAGAGTAACATTCAGTTCACTGTGGGTGACATCTACCTGGGAAGGGTAAAAAAGATAATGCCCGGACTGAATGCTGCATTTGTGGACGTGGGATATGAGAAAGATGCTTTTTTGCATTATCATGACCTGGGACCGCAATTCAAAACTCTGAACAAGTTCCTGAACATGACAAGGAACAAAAAGGGAGCAGTAGCTTTACACAAGCTTAAACCGGAAAACGACATCAATAAACACGGAGCCATTTCCGACGTATTAACTACAGGACAAGAAGTATTAGTTCAAATTGCAAAAGAGCCCATTTCAACAAAGGGGCCGCGTTTGACATCAGAATTATCTCTGGCAGGCCGCAACATGGTATTAATGCCATTTTCAGACAAAGTGTCGGTAAGCCAGAAGATAGAATCAGCAGAAGAACGCCAACGACTGAAACGACTTTTATTGAGTATCAAGCCCAAGAATTACGGGGTTATCGTACGTACTGTTGCCGAAGGAAAAATGGTGGCAGAACTCGACCAAGAGCTCAAAATGTTGGTAAAAAGATGGGAAGACAACAGCGCTAAGATCTATGGTGTTAAGAATCCCGGATTAGTCGTGGGAGAAATAGGAAGGACATCAGCATTGCTGAGAGACATTTTCAACCCGTCGTTCAATGCGATTTATGTCAACTCTCCTGAAATGTATCAGGAAGTTAGGGATTATGTGGGTTTAATAGCCCCTGATCGTCAAAATATTGTTAAACTATACAAAGGGAACGCCCCCATTTTTGATCAGTTCTCCATCGAGCGCCAGATCAAATCACTGTTTGGCAAGACAGTTTCCTTTAAAAGCGGAGCTTATCTGATAATAGAACACACAGAAGCTCTTCATGTTATAGATGTCAATAGCGGCAACAGGTCCAAGTCCACTTCAAATCAGGAGTCAAACGCCCTGGAAGTGAACCTTGCGGCGGCGCAGGAGATAGCCCGTCAGCTAAGACTCAGGGACATGGGTGGCATTATCGTTGTTGATTTCATCGATATGCAGTCCAACGAGAACAGGCAGAAAGTCTTTGAGAAGATGAAAGAGGCCATGTCGTCGGACAGAACTAAACACAACATTCTTCCTTTAAGCAAGTTCGGATTGATGCAGATAACCCGCCAGAGGGTGCGGCCTGAAATGCACATTGAAACAGAAGAAACTTGTCCTACATGTTACGGAACCGGAAAGAGAGCCCCGGCGATTTTATTGCCGCAGGAGATAGAGAATGCGGTCCGGTATGCTGTAGAGAAGCTACATTTGAAAAAACTGACACTAAGAGTACATCCCATAGTTGATGCTTATCTGAAAAAAGGATTTCTTTCACTCGTTACGCAGTGGAAATTCAGATACAGTATGAACCTTCGGGTTGTATCTTCCGATTCTTTAAGTTTTCTCGAGTACGAGATACTTGATAAAGATAAAAAAAAGGTTAGCCTTGTTTAGGCTAACCTTTTTTTATGCCTTAAACATCCTAAAACTTTCAGTGGTACGCCGCAGGTCGAAACGTTAATGTCTGTAAAGAAAAAATCACTTTGTTTTTTACATTCACCTCCTACTAATTAAGACAACTGGGCCTTAATAAACAATATGATAATTATCAGATGTTTAATAACGTTACTTAACTTTTCTATGATTCTTTTTTTTGTATTTTTACGGCCTGTTGTAAAAAGGATAATAAAAATTAAATCATTTGACATGAAAAGATTATTGTTCTCTCTAATGCTTTTGATCCCGGTCTTGTCTGCCTATTCACAGATAGAGCAGCATGTAAGCTGGAAGTTCTCAACAAAAAGGATCAGTGACACAAAGGTGGAGGTGATATGTGAGGCAACCCTCGATAATGGTTGGCACATCTACTCTCACGACCTGCCCGAGAATACAGCATTCCCCACAATGATCCATTTTGAAGAATCCGATAAGTACAAGCCCGTTGGAGAGATCGTCGAAGAGCCTAAACCTGAGGTTCACTACGATGAGTCGTTCAAGGCAGAGCTTAAATGGATCGCCAATAAGGCAAAGTTCAAACAGGTTCTTGAGATAAAGGGCGAAACTACCATCAAGGGAACTATCGAATACATGATATGCAACGACCAGAACTGCATGCCTCCTACTGAAGAATCATTCGCATTACCTGTAGGTGGAGCGGGCATTACGGCAAAAACAGTTACTGCAACAGAAACGAAAGCTGAAAAAACAGAAGCAGCAACGGATCATGAAAATGAAACAGACAACAAATCGTACTGGGGTATCTTTTGGCTTGCTTTTATCGGAGGTTTTGCCGCGTTGCTTACTCCATGCGTATTTCCAATGATCCCAATGACAGTGAGTTTCTTTACAAAACAAAGCAGTTCACGTGCTGCAGGTATACGTAATGCAATGCTTTACGGCCTTTCTATCATTTTCATATATGTTGTACTTGGTACCAGTGTGGCAGCGATTTTTGGCGCAGATGCCCTTAATGCCCTGTCCACAAATCCATGGTTCAACTTCTTTTTCTTCCTGCTTTTGGTGGTCTTTGCCATATCCTTCTTTGGTGCATTTGAACTGGTACTTCCAAGTTCATGGGTGAATTTTGCTGACCGAAAGGCAGACAAGGGAGGACTGATAGGTATTTTCTTCATGGCATTTACTCTTGCTTTGGTATCATTCAGCTGTACCGGACCAATTGTAGGCTCTCTGATGGTACAGGCTGCCACAGGCGGTTTCATGGGCCCGATAATCGGGATGCTTGGTTTTTCACTCGCATTGGCACTGCCGTTCACGCTTTTTGCAGCATTCCCGGGATATCTTAATTCCCTGCCAAAATCCGGCGGATGGCTGAATTCCGTGAAGGTGGCCCTGGGCTTCCTCGAATTGGCTTTTGCCTTTAAATTCCTTTCAATGGCAGATATGGTACTTGACCTTCATTTGCTTGAGCGCGAGGTTTACTTTGCCATCTGGATAGCAATCTTCGGAGCTTTGGCGTTCTACCTGTTTGGCAAGATCAGACTGCCGCATGATTCACCTATGGAGTATATTCCGGTATCGAGATTCCTTCTCGGGCTGGTAGTCCTTAGCTTCACCATTTACATGATCCCGGGATTATGGGGCGCTCCCGTTAAACTGATAAGCGGCTTCCCTCCTCCGCGTGATTATGCAGAATCTCCTCTCGGAGTTGGACGTGAAATACCTGCTTCGGCATTTAACTCTAGTGGCTCGGGGACTCATGCAAACGGAATGCCCGAAGGGATGCATCCAGGCCCACAAAATATCCCTGCTTTCCACGATTACGATAAGGCGCTTGCCTACGCTAAGAAAGTCAACAAACCCCTGTTGCTTGATTTTACAGGTAAGGCTTGTGCAAACTGCCGTAAGGTGGAAGATAACGTTTGGTCCGACAGATCGATACAGGATCTGCTTACAAATAAGTTTATACTGGTATCCCTTTATGTTGACCTGCGCACTCCACTGCCAGAAGACGAGCAGTACTACTCCGAGGTACTGGGGAAAAAAGTTAAGTACGTTGGCCAGAAATGGCAGGAGTTCCAGCAAAAACGCTACAACCAGGGAGCCCAGCCATACTATGTGATAACAGATACAAACGGGAATACCATAAACAAGCCGATAGCGTACGAGCCTAACATAGACAAGTATAAGCACTGGCTGCTAGAAGGATTGAAAGAATTTAATAAAGAGTAAGGTGTAGAATCATCTAAAAAATAAAGTTGCAAAGCCACAAAGGATGTTTATTCTTTGTGGCTTTGTTGTTTAAAATATTGACAAGTGCTTATTACTGACGTAACTTGTATATAATATTTTGACATGAAAACTTTATCCGGCATATTCATAATTACTTTTGTCACTATTTTTATACTGACAGGTAATGTGCATGCCGCACCAACCGACAGCCTGACCCTGTCCTCAAAACCAACAGTTGTATTTTCATTGGGTATCGGGTTCGTTGACCTGTTAAATGTAAAATTCCGACTTCATATAAAACAAGTTCAATTGGCTGTGGGGGCAGGTTTCTTTCTTTCAAAAACAAGCAATCTTTCATCGGTAATGGGTGATCTTTAGTACCATTTTGCAGGTAATTCCAGATTTACAAATATCCGCCCCTGGTTTGTAAGGGGCGGATTGAACTTTATAAAAGAGAAGTCGGATTCTTATACAACCAAAGACCTGTTTTTGGGAATAAGTGCAGGAAGGGAGATAAACATCGCGAGGTCATTCGGGATCGATTTTGATGCAGGAGTGGGTTTCGATTTATCGCACAGCGCTACCGGTGATGTATTGGATATTCATTCCAAAGTGTTTCCACTCCTGAATATGAATCTCTTTTTTAGGTGGTAGGCCGGATTTTGAGTGTTAGGATACAAAACGCCCCGCAACATAATGTCAACGGGGCGAATGAAAAAATTATCGATTGAATCTATTCATTAATATTTCCGAAATCCTTATCGGTTATTTCCCTGAACTCGGCAAGTGTTCCCGTATCACCGACTTCAACCATGAGTTTTTTAAGTTTGTCCTGCATCATTTTGGCCACATCGGCATATGCAGGATCGTTGAACACATTATTCAACTCATTCGGGTCTTTCTCGAGGTCATAAAGTTCCCACACATCGATGTTGTAGTAAAAATGTGCGATCTTGTATTTCCTGGTCCTCATGCCGTAGTGCGGCTGAACATGATGCCAGAACGGATACTCGTAGTAGTGGAAGTAAACAGCATCCTGCCCTTTATCGCTCTTTCCTTCGATGATATCTTTAAAACTGTGTCCCTGAACTTCGGCAGGTATCTTCAATCCTGCAAAATCAAGAAATGTTGGGGCAAAATCCACATTAGAGATCAAATGGTTGTCAGTCTGTCCTGCTTTTAGTTTGGCCGGATAACGCATCAGGAACGGCATACGGAATGACTCTTCGTAAATGAAACGCTTATCGAAGAAACCATGGTCGCCGAGGTAGAATCCCTGGTCACCGGTGTAAACCACGATAGTGTTTTCTGCCAGCCCGTTCTTTTCAAGAAAATCAAGCACCCGGCCCACATTATCATCTACTGACTTCACGCAGGCAAGGTAGTCCTTGATAAAACGTTGATACTTCCACTTACGGGCTTCCTCATTGGTTTTGCATCCAGGGGGCATCCATGCCTCACCGGGCTTGTTCCCGTAGCTCTCCCACTTAGCCAGCTCCTTGCCTTTAAGGCCTTTAGGCGGTTTCGTCTTCATGTCCTTGTGATTGAAATAATCCATAGTCATCCAGGTATCCCCGGCAGTCTTTTCACGTGTTTTATAATTGTCGTTGAAAGTCTCCGGATAAGGCAGCTCCTTGTCAGGATACATATTTTTGTAATTGGCTCTTGTGGTATCGGGGAACCAGTTACGGTGCGGGGCTTTGTAGTGCAGCAACATCAGGAACGGTTTTCCGGAATCCCTCACCCTGTCCATCCATGCAATTGCTGTGTCCGTGGTTATGTTAGTGGCATAACCGCTGATAGTTTCCTGTTTGCCATTGTAGTCATAAACGGGATTGTAGTAATATCCCTGTTGTCCAGGATTGTTGTGGTACATATAAAAATCAAAACCTCGCGGATTTATGCCGAGGTGCCACTTGCCCACCATGGCCGTAGTGTATCCGTTCTTTTGCATCTCTTCGGGAAAAGTCCACTGATTTGGGTTAAAATGGCCACCATGCTCATTTTTGTAGTAACCGTTCTTGTGACTGTATTTCCCCGAAATGATTATCGCACGGCTCGGACCGCAAATAGCATTGGCGCAGTAAACATTATCAAAACGTATGCCTTCCTTCGCAATTCGGTCGATGTTAGGCGTTGTAAAGTAGTCTGCATAAAATTTGTTGTATGCAGTAATGGCCTGAGTGGTATGGTCATCACTCATGATGAAAAGAATGTTAGGACGTGTGTCCTTTTTCTTCTCCTGTTGTTTTGTTCCGCATGATGTTATCATCGGAAGCAACATCGCTGCGAAAGCAGCGTAGATAAAAAATGTTTTCATTTTTTTGATTTTTATTTTTTCATCTTCACACCTGACAGGTTTTTAAAAACCTGTCAGGTGTAGATGAAAATAAAAAATTAATTATTTATTTACTGTTAATTTTCCTTTTAACAATTCATCATCGATGGACGATGGCCCGACCATAACCGTAAACGTACCGGGTTCAACGACATACTTCATGTCGAGGTTGTAGAACGCAAGTGCATCAAAAGGAACATCAAACTCAACGGTCTTTGTCTCCCCTTTTTTGAGATGAACGCGTTTGTATCCTTTAAGTTCTTTCACCGGGCGTGTAACAGATGAGTAATCATCCTTTATGTAAAGCTGCACCACTTCATTCCCGTCCATATCACCGGTATTTGTAACATTCACGGAAACCTTAAACGACTTATCCCCAAGTTTTGCACTTTTCTGAACTTTCAGGTCAGAGTATTTGTAGGTTGTGTAACTTAATCCGTAACCAAAAT
>JALVJU010000517.1 GCA_027034005.1 Marinilabiliaceae bacterium | reverse complement strand
GAAGTGGCGCCGTCCGACTCAAGGGAGTACGGCAGGGCAAACCTGGCCTATGTTGACAAGGAGTGTAAGCTACTGAAAGGCGTTAGCGATAATTCACAGGTCTGGATGTCACACGGTGACACCATTGTAAGGCTTCCCGATAATTTCAAGATAATTGCCAGTACCGAAGATATCGATGTTGCTGCATACAAGGTTGAAGATGAGGTGACTTATGGCCTTCAGTTTCACCCTGAGGTGTATCATTCAACAGAGGGAAAGCAGATTCTTAAGAATTTTGTGGTTGATATCAGCGGTTGTTCACAGGACTGGACGCCGGATTCGTTCGTGGATAGTACTGTGAAAGAGCTTAAAGAGAAACTTGGTGATGACAAGGTTGTTCTTGGCTTGTCGGGCGGTGTTGACAGTTCTGTGGCTGCTGTGCTTTTACACAAGGCTATCGGAAAGAACCTGACTTGTATCTTTGTAGATAACGGCCTTTTGCGCAAAAACGAGTATGAGACAGTGCTTGAGTCTTACAAAGGTATGGGGCTGAACGTGATAGGTGTTGATGCTAAAGACAGGTTCCTTGGTGAGCTTAACGGAGTTAGTGATCCCGAGACAAAAAGAAAGATCATCGGCCGTGTATTCATCGAGGTGTTCGATGCCGAAGCCCATAAAATAAAGGATGTAAAATGGCTTGCCCAGGGAACAATCTATCCTGATGTTATCGAGTCGGTATCTGTTAACGGCCCTTCAGCTACCATAAAGTCGCATCACAATGTGGGAGGGCTTCCTGAAAAGATGAACCTTAAAGTTGTAGAACCTCTTAATCTTCTTTTTAAAGATGAGGTGCGCAGAGTGGGAAAAGCTTTGAATATTTCACAAAACATTCTTGGCCGTCATCCTTTCCCGGGGCCGGGACTTGCGATACGTATTCTCGGTGATATCACACCTGAAAAGGTTGCATTGCTTCAGGAGGTTGATCATATCTTTATCGAAAGCCTGAAAAAAACGGGATTGTATGACGATGTGTGGCAGGCCGGGGTCATACTTCTTCCTGTCCAGTCGGTTGGAGTTATGGGTGACGAGAGAACCTATGAGAATGTGGTTGCACTGCGTGCTGTGGCATCGACAGATGGCATGACTGCCGACTGGGTGCACCTGCCGTATGATTTTCTTGCCCGGGTCTCCAACGACATAATCAATAAAGTGCAAGGGGTGAACAGGGTAGTTTATGACATAAGTTCCAAGCCTCCCGCAACAATTGAGTGGGAATAATGGTTGTTATAACAACTGTTGTAAGAGATATAAAAATTATAAGATTATTAATTTGGGAATCCGGTCCGGACATTTCCTGTGAAAAAAGTATATATGTTTAAGATTAAGATCAGCAGAGTAATATTCCTATTACTTTCAGGGGCTACCTTTACGGTAAAGGCACAGTTGTTTGATGAAAATTTGCAGAAATTGCAGATGAGCTGGCAGCTGATAAATGCTTTTTATGTTGATACAGTGAATGAAAATAAGCTGACCGAAAGCGCCATTGAGGGAATGCTGAAAACCCTGGACCCACATTCTGCCTACATCTCTGCTGACGAGGTGAAGAAGATGAACGAACCTCTCGACGGCAGTTTTGAAGGCATCGGAATTCAGTTCAACATCATGAACGATACCCTGATAGTGGTAAATCCAATATCCGGGGGCCCTTCGGAGAAAGTCGGGATCATTGCCGGTGACCGCATTGTTTCGGTTGACGGGAAAAATATAGCAGGCATTGGAATAAAGAACAGTGATGTCTTCAGGATGTTGAGGGGGGCTAAAGGGACTGAAGTAAAGCTTGGGATAAAGCGAAAAGGGGAGAAGGACATGCTTACATTCATTGTTGTAAGGGACAAAATACCTATATACAGCGTTGATGCTTCTTACATGGCCGCTCCGGTAACGGGATACATAAGAATAAGCAGGTTTGCCATGACTACTAATGATGAGTTCATCAAGGCCATGAACAAACTTAAAAAGCAAGGATTGAAAAATCTCATTATTGATCTGAGAGGAAACGGCGGGGGATATTTAAAAGCTGCTACAGATATTGCCGGGCAACTGCTTGATGGTAAAAAGCTGATAGTTTATACCGAAGGAATGGCAAGCCCTAAAAAGGAATATTTCGCATCCAATCATGGTATGTTCAGAGATGGAAACCTGGTCGTGCTTATCGATGAAGGCTCAGCCTCTGCAAGCGAAATTGTATCGGGAGCAATACAAGACTGGGACCGTGGAGTGCTAGTAGGTAGACGCAGTTTTGGTAAAGGGCTTGTGCAGCGCCCGTTCTCATTGCCTGACGGTTCCATGATAAGGCTTACTATCGCAAAGTATTATACACCTTCAGGGAGATGTATTCAGAAAGATTACACGCACGGCCTTACTGCATACGAGATGGAGGTATACGATCGCTTTGAGGATGGTGAGGTATTCTCGAAAGACAGTGTTCACCTCGCAGATTCACTGAAATACAAAACAAAAGTTTTAGGGCGCACTGTATACGGCGGCGGTGGCATTATGCCCGATGTTTACATCCCCATGGATACTTCCATGTATTCCAAATATTACAGGGATATTGTTGCCACGGGAGTGTTGAACCGTTTCGTACTGAATTATGTGGACAGGAACCGAAATTCTCTTGCCCTGGATTATCCGGATTTTCATTATTTCAATACCCACTTTGTAGTTGGTGATGACCTGATGGGTAGACTTATCGAAGAGGGTGAGAAAGCGGGTGTGAAAAAGAACGATGAGGAATATAAAAAATCGGAGGAGTACATGAAAGCCCAGGTAAAGGCATTGATCGCACGTGATCTTTGGAGCTCTTCCGAGTATTTTGAGGTTATGAACCCGTTGAATACACTTTACAAGAAGGCTGTAGAGATTGCAGGAAATAAAGCGGGATATTCGAAAATTTTAAGCCCGGACACAGGTTCAACGCAGAAAAAATAACGGTTCCATATCGTTGAATGATGGGAGATTTTTTAAGGGTATATGGGTTTGAGATAGCGGGAACGGTTTCATCGCTGATATATCTTTACTATTCCATTCGCGAAAAGATCTGGTGCTGGCCCTGGGGAGTGGTTGCATCAGGAATATCCATCATTGTTTTTTTCATGGCAAGGCTGTATGCCGATATGGGACTGCAGTTCTACTATCTTTTTGTGAGCTTCTACGGCTGGTATTTCTGGTTGCACGGTAAACAGAAAGAGTCCGGCGGAGCAGTCATATCAAGGACTTCATTAAAGCTATGGATCACACTGTCACTGGTGGGAGTTGCCATATACTTTGTTATACTCGCCTTGCTGCTTAATGTGCCGCAATGGCTCCTTATCGCAGGCTCTTCGATGCCGTATCTTGATGCATTTACCACGGCTGCGAGCATAATAGCAACCTGGATGCTGGCCCGTAAACTTATAGAACAATGGCTGATATGGATAGTTGTGGATTTCGTGTCTATGGGAATGTATGTTTACAAGGGGCTGTATTTTTATGCATTCCTGTTCCTGGTATACACCATCGGGGCTGTTTTAGGATATTATGAGTGGAGAAAGAGCCTTTTAAAGACGCCGGTTCCGGTTGTCAGTAAAGTTAACGTATAGTTCACTCTTTTTAGGGATTTCATTTAACCCAAATATTAAATCATGTTCAGGATCAATAAAATATTAAGGAAAACCATTGCAGATCTTTCAAAAGAGAGTTCATACCAGGGAGTATGCCATAAAACGTCGGCACATTATCCGATGCCGTCTATCGATAATCTTGAGAAGATCGTGAACCTTATCAGACAGATAATCTTTCCCGGATTTTTCGGTAGCTCTCTTATCAGGAAGGAGAGTATAAGTTATTACACTGGTGTAAATGTTGAAAAACTATATGAGCTCCTGGCCAAAGAGATCTTTGCCGGGCTTTGTTTTGAGTGCACGGAAAAGGAAATAGAGGAGGAGAGCAAGGGGGATATCCTGCGTCACAAGGCTGATGCCATTTCTGCAGACTTTATAAGCAAACTCCCTGAAATACGGGATGTTCTTGTCACAGATGTTGAGGCGGCATACCTGGGCGATCCTGCGGCCCAGAACAGGGGAGAGGTGATATTCTGTTATCCTGCGATACGTGCCATATCAAGTTACCGTGTTGCACATTGTCTCTACGAGATGAAAGTCCCGCTGATACCGAGGATCATCACCGAGATGGCCCATTCCGAAACAGGGATCGATATTCATCCCAGGGCAACCATAGGGGAGTATTTCACCATCGATCACGGAACAGGTGTAGTTATCGGTGCGACGACGATAATCGGGAAGAATGTGCAGTTGTATCAGGGAGTAACCCTTGGAGCTAAAAGTTTTCCGCTTGACGAGAACGGCAATCCCATCAAAGGGATAGACCGTCATCCGATAATTGAGGACAATGTTATTATTTACGCGCAGGCCACGATACTTGGCCGGGTTAACGTCGGGGCTAATTCCGTAATAGGGGGTAATGTGTGGATAACTAAAGATGTGCCCCCAAATTCAAAGATAGTACAGTCGGCTCAGTCAACAGGAACAGTGATATGATATGAGTTAAAATTCCTTAATTTTTATTTTTTTCACACAGAATGAAGAATAAAATCTAACGTTTGTCTTTTATTTTAGTGATTTTACCAAAAAAAGCAACAATAATTCCATAATCTCACGTTAAATATATATTATTGTAATGATGTTCTCGATTAATTAAAATTTTATATTTGTAAAGTCTGTTTCAAACGTCAGTATGGGATTCGATTTGAATAATTGGTATAACGAAAAAAGGCAGGGTGACATTATTCTAGAGTACGCCGGAAGTATTTCATCTGATGTTATTTCAAATACTTTGGCAGAATTTGAATCGAAGATCAACATGTCGGAAGATCTTAAGAGAGTGAGAAAGAAGGTGTACAATGTGTTGGTTGAATGTTTGCAGAATCTCTATCATCATGTAGATGAGCCGCCAGAGAACGTTGAACTGGACGAAAAAGACAAATACGGAGCGGTAATACTGACAAGAGATGGAACTTTTTTCAGGATATCGACCGGGAATTTTATTAAAAAAGATAAGATCAATTCAATAAAAGACCGCATTGACCAGGTCAATTCGCTTTCTGATGATGAGGTCAAGATTTTGTACAGAGAGATACTGAACAATTCTGAGTTCTCAGACAAAGGCGGGGGCGGTCTTGGAATACTCGATATAGTCAGAAAGACCGGGAACAAGCTGGAATACAACTTTTTTCAGGTTGATGATGACTATATTTTTTATGCTTTAGATGTTTATATTAGTTAACCCGAATAATTGGTAATAAATGGAAACAATTATCCGTGAAGAGACCCTTAAAACACCGTTTGTAAAATTCGATAGTGATAAGGGCTTGATAGAAATTAAAGGGAGATCAATACCGGAGAACTCCATAGAATTTTATAAGCCGTTGATCGACTGGCTTGATAAATATGCAGATCAGCCCACAGGCAAAACAAGCGTGAATATCAAGCTTGAATACTTCAACACAAGTTCGTCGAAGTGCATTCTTGATATTTTCAGGAAACTTGAATTGCTGCACAAAAAGGGCAATGAAGTAGAGATTAACTGGTACTACGAGGAGGATGACGAAGATATGTTCGAAGCGGGCGAAGATTACCAGTCGATCATAAATATCCCTTTCAAGATGATTGAAATGGAGGATTAGACAGTTTTTGTCTTTTCCTCAAGATGTATAATTTCCTTTTTGGGGAAGAATATCGGTCAACGGTCGTGATATTGTATTACGGCCGTTTTTCTTTTTCTTTTGAGGGTGCTCGAGACAAAGAAACCGTAGTTGATCACACGTGGAAGCAGTCTGAGGTTTAGGGAGATGAAAAGGAGCAGGTTGAATACCCATATCACCAGAAGGTTTACATAAAACGTGCTGAAAGGTTTGTTATAGATATTCTTTGACGGTGAAAAAAAGTGGGCCTTAATGAACGGATACTCGGGGTCACGGAAAATAGGATCGACCTTTTGATAGAACTGGCCACTGTATTCAATTATCTTACTCGAAAAGAAATTGTTCTTGTTACGTAAATATCTTTCAAGGGCTTCGTTCGAATAATCGTTCTTAAGTTTTATGAACCGGTCTCTTAGTTCAGGAGTTTTCGTCAGCTTTTGTTTCTCCTTATCCTGCAGCCTGTCAGAGGTGTTGTATAGTTCCCTGTAATATTTTTTTAAAGTGTTGAGATATTCTTTTGTCGATACGTAAACCTGAAGGTTAAAATTCTTTTTGTAAGTATCAACATCAAAGAATTTTTTGATATTAATACCATCGATCTCATTTTTCCTGAATTCTGTCTGAAGAAGTGAAAGGATATAGTTCAAGCATTCCGGTTCTTCTTTTGTGACATATAATTTCTTGGCTTTCTCCAGTTTATTCTGCATAGCAGGCAGCCAGTATTCTTTCTTAAAGCTGGCCTGACTTTTCATTTTATCGTAAACATAAAAATGTTTTTCGTATCTATTGTTCTTGAACTGATTGACTGCAAGAGCTTCAAAAGCCCAGCGGGTAGTGATAAGCTCACCATACCACGGTATCTGGTTTGGTGAGGATATATCGGGATTAAAACGGTCGAAGCTAATGAAAATACCGCTAAGAATGAGCTGGGGAATGATCAGGAACGGGATGGTGATGTATATGTTGACAGTCTTGCGGAACGAATCTGAAATATTCAGCCCCAGCATATTGGCAAATACAGAAGAACTGAAAAGTATCAGCCAGTACTCGAAGAACATTCCTTTTATCCCGATTATGGCATTTCCCACAAGGACAAAAAGAAAAGCCTGTATGGCTGAAAGTCCCGTCAAGATGGCAACCTTTGAGAACAGGTAACTGAGCCGGCTGAGGTTCAGGAATTTTTCCCGTTTAAGTATCTTGCGGTCATTGATAATCTCCTCTGCGCTTACCGTCAGCCCCACAAAAATGGCAATGATAACTGCCATGATGATATATATGGTAAGGTTCGGGTTCTTTGCAAAGATATATCCTGCGGTATTGTTCGAATCAACATTGTAATATCTGATGATATAGGACAGGAGAAGGGCAAGCACAGGTGTCTCAAGAAAGTTGATCATGAGATACTGGTTGTTCGTAAACTTTGCTACAAGGTCCCTGCGAAGGAATATCAGGAACTGATTTATTCTGTTGGGTATCTTAAAGGTTATCTTCGGAAGTCGCTTTTCCGTTCTGTCATCATCTTCATTTATGCCCTTATCTTTGTACATCTCCTTAAAGCGCTGGTGCCATTCTGCAGGTTCAAGCTTGCGGGATGGCGTCAGATTACCGTATTCATCCACTACCTGGGCACCAACAATATTAAGTATCTGTTCTGCATTCACGTTACCGCAGTGCGGACATTCGCTCTCTTCCCAGTTGGCATGGTTTATACAGGCCTTGAAATACTGTATGCTCTCTACAGGGTCGCCGTTGTAAATAAGATATCCCCCTTCATCAAGCACAAGCAGTTGGTTGAACATTTTGAATATGTCCGATGAAGGCTGATGGATAACCACGAACACGAGTTTTCCTTTGATGGCAAGTTCTTTCAGCAGATCGATTATGTTGTCGGAATCTTTAGACGACAAGCCTGAAGTAGGCTCATCGAGGAAAAGCACCGAAGGTTCGCGGATAAGTTCAAGGGCAATGTTGAGGCGCTTGCGCTGGCCGCCGCTTATCTTTTTGTTTAGCGGGTTTCCAACCTTCATATTCCGAATCTCGTACAGTCCAAGGGACTTAAGAAGATTGATGACTTTCTTCTTGATGTTGTACTCGCTGAGATTTCCAAAACAGAGCTTGGCGTTGTAGTAGAGGTTTTGAAAGACCGTCAGGTCTTCTATCAGCAGGTCATCTTGCGAAACATAACCGATAAGGCCTTCCAGTCTTTCGGGTTCGTTGTGCAGGTCGATGCCGTTTATGCGAACTGAACCGCTTGTGGGTATGTACGATCCACTCAGTACATTTATCAGTGTGCTCTTACCTGCACCGCTTGAGCCCATGATACCTACAAGCTTTCCTGATTCGGATGTAAACGAGGTGTTGTGAAGCCCAATGGCTTTTTTGTTAAATTTATAGGTGATATTGTCCACCTCAAACAGCACGGGAGTTGCGATCTTATCACTTGTGAACTGACCGAGAATATCACTGTAGTAAATAGGTTTTATCCGTTTGTTTCTCAAAGCGGACCCTGGTCGCAGTACGTTGATCCTTTTTTCGGATATTAGCTGTCCGTTCATAAAAAGATCCAGGTTTGTATCAAACCTGAATATGAAAAGACTGGCAGATTCTATGTGTAGGAAGCTGATACTTCCTTTAAGGTTGTTCCTGAAAAGGTGTTTACTGCTAAGGTGTTTGTTCTTTTCATTGTCGTCGACAACAAGTATTTTTTCTGAGTCAGGAAGGTTTTTGCTTTTTTTGCTTAAAATGAAATTGTAAATCAGCCTTGCTTCTTTGTCCACGATGTTGAATGTGGAAGCAACGGTGCCGATAACCTCTCTTTCTATCTCATTGATACCTTGACCTGAGTTCAGGAATTCAATCAGTTGAATGAGGACAATTATCTTCTGGTAGTGGGTAAGCTCTTCGTTTACGTTATAGGCTATTTTCAG
>JALVJU010000516.1 GCA_027034005.1 Marinilabiliaceae bacterium | reverse complement strand
CTTCCAACAGGAAGAGCCCCGCCTGAAACAAAACTGGCAGTTAAAGTGACAGGATCATCATCCTGACAGAATTCAAGCAGGTCATTGGCACCGCCAAAATTAACCTCCGGAGTTTCATATATAGTTACTGTTTTATCGATACTGTTCTCACATCCCTGAGCAGGATCGATATAAGTCATTGTCACTGTGTATGATCCTACACCTACAGCCGGATCGAAAGTAGCACTTCCGTCTCCCTTGTCTGTTATTGGTGAAACACCTAATGTATTGGTAGTGGATGTAAATGTCCATGTCCCTCCAGGTGTTCCGTAATTACTTGCATGTATTGTAAATGATGCTTCATTGTCACAATAATCAGGATCAAGATTATTAATATCAATAGTTGGCAGTGGTGACACAGACATGTCAGTCCGTGTATTTGTTGAAGTACACCCGTTTTTTGTAATGGTGTATGTGATATTATGAGTACCAACACCTGCAAGGGAAGGGTTGAAAATATTCCCTGAAACAAAAGTACCGGAGAAGAAACCTCCTGAAACTACGGGAGTAAGGGTCACTGAAGTTTCTGAAACGCAATACTGTGTTATTTCAGTCCCTCCTGAGGATTTTTCATATTCAAATGTTGCATCTGGCAACGGATGAATCACTACATCCCAGATACGTGAGTTTGCACAACCGTTACCATCGGTGTAAGTGTACTCTATCTGATAATTCCCTGCAGAAAGTATAGTAGGATCAAAATCCAGGGTATTATCCGGGCCGCTTGTTACTGTTCCGTCAGGAGCAGTAACTGTAACTGTTCCTCCATCGGGTGTCCCGTCTATTTTAACAGCTGCTTCACCTTTACAGTACTGATCATTGAGATTAATGGAAAGATCGGTACCTATTGTAATAGTCTCACTGTATGAACCTGAACACCCATTTAAATCAGTATAAGTAAAGGTTATTGTATGAGTTCCGTTTCCGGCAACAGCCGGATTGAATGTCGCAGTACCGTTGTTTCCACCGTCAATTAAGCCATTACCGGTACTTGTGAAGAAACCTGTATTTACGGCAGTACCTGAAACTTCTCCCTGAAGATTATAAAAAGTATTATCATCCTGACAGACACCCGAAGGCAGGCCGCTAAATGATAAAATGGTATTAAAGTCAGGATGAACTATCGTTGTTGCTTCAACAAAATCTGTACAACCGCTCAGGTTTGTGTATGTATATCTTACTGTGTAAGGTATTTCTGCACCATTTGTTGCAATTGAAAGAGACGGATCGAACCACATGGTTCCGTCACCGTTATCATGCCAGAAAACATCCTGTCCGTTACCCGGGCCGTAACCAATTATCTCAAAATACCCAACTGTACCGGCAGGAGTTCCGCTGGCAGGAGTTCCGGAAATGGAATTATCCCTTCCAGCATCTGCGCAATAGTCAGGTGCCAGGCCGTTGATAGACACATTAGGTACCTCGTTAACAACAAGCTGCTTGGTTATACTGTTTACACATCCTTTAGTATCTGAGTATGTATAGGTAATATCATTGTTCCCGATAAGTGCATTTGCCGGAGAAAACTCATCTGACCCGACAGAAATTCCGCTTCCGCTATAACTTCCACCACTCGGATTTCCTGTCAAAGTAACATCTGCATCATTCTCACAGTATTCATATTTAGCAGGACTTCCGGGAGGGTAAAAATCAACAACGGGCAATGGGTTCACTGTAACTGTAACTGTTTTGGCATCAGAACAACCTAATGCTGTGGTTGCAGTAACAGTGTAGTCATGAGTAGATGCCGGAGCAACACTAATGCTTTGATTATTCCCAAGCCCGTCACTCCAGCTATAAGTCCCTCCTGTACCGGCTCCATATGCTGTAACAGTTACTGCACTTCCGGCACACACTTCCGGATCTGCAGGATTAAAAGTAATAACCGGAACAGGATCAATATATACAGTAGCTGTTCCTGTACCATCATGAGGCAGACAGCTTGCTGCATCAGTTAAATTTTCAACATGGTATGTTGTAGTAACCGAAGGATTAACAGTCAATGTGTATGAGTCTGTCGTGTGGCCTACAACATTCACAGTAACATTCCCCTTGTCATCAAGAATATCAAAATCATAAGGAGCTGTACCCGTCAGCGTAACGATTATATTAAAAGTAGCTGAAATATTTTCACAACGCCTGTTAGGTATCTGAGCTGAGATTGTTGCAGTAGGAGCCGGAGCTGCTGTAATGACAGGAGAGTAATTCATCTGAATATCACATCCTCCGGTATTTGATGCCCGTACAGTATAAGTACCGGCTGTAACATCCGTCCATACAATAGGATTTCCGTCACCTATTCTGACTCCACCTTCCGCTGTCCCATCTTTATAAAGCTGATATGAGACGCCATTATCAGATCCTGACAATGTAAGAGTTACTCCCGAAACTGATGCCGATGAACAATAAGTTGTACGGTTTGCTGTGAGGTCATATACAGTTGGCTGCGGAAGAACCTCCAGCTGATCACCAAGTACAATAGAACACCCGGTTGTTGTATTGGTGGCAACAACAGTATAAGTACCTGCAGTTGTCTGTTCACCAAAGGTAACAGAATTCCCATCGCTGCCATTCCTGGTTACTCCCGTAGAAGCACCATTCCTGAAAAGTTCATAGCGTACTCCTGTTTGTGAGTTCTGTAGCGCAACTTCTCCGCTGGGGCACACCTGTCCCGTGGTTTGAAATGACTGATCAACAGGTAACGCATTTACAATAGCACTTCCGGCCATGTTAACCTTACAACCATTGGTTGCTTCAGCGGTCATAGTATAAACACCGGTATTTTTTTTGTTTCCAAAACTACCGTCATTTACACGTGATCCCTGCGATACCCCGTCAAGAAACAATTCGTAAGTAACATTCGATTCTCCTCCTGCTCCATCTAAAGCAATATCTACACCGATATCTTCACATGCTGTTCCGCCAGTTACATTAAAAACTGTAGGAGACTGCTCTATCTTTAAAGGATCAGGATTATAATTCATCTCCACATCAGCACAAACTCCACCATTAGATGCAATTACAGTGTAAGTTCCCGCCTGGTTTTGGGCAGGGAAGAAAAGAGGATTGCCATCCCCGGTAACAGAAACCACTAAATTCCCGTCACGATACAACGAATAAGTAACACCATCATCCGATCCGGACAAACCAACAGAATAAGAATTGCTTGAACAATAAATCCCGCCGGCTTCAACCGGTGTAAAAGAGGCTGTATATGTATTAATAGCAGGCCATATCTTTACTGAACCTGTCATTGTTATCTCACAGTTGTTATCAGTGGCATAAACTGTGTAAGTCCCCACATTTGATTGTACCGGAAAATCGAAACTTCCTGATGCACTCCTGGTAATTCGTGTGACTTCTACTCCATCCCTTTTCAAAACATATGTCACACCGGCCTCACTGCCGTCAAGCCCGATCGTTGCATTTCCTGCACAAACATCTGAGCCGGTAACATTATATACATTATCATGCGCATTATAAGTCACTTTTCCTGAAGGCACATTATTAACACCGGCAGCCGCAACACATTTATTTGCATCTTTTATATATGTAACCTGATAATCATAAGATGAACCTCCCGAAATAGGGGTTTGAATAGTTACATCTTCGTCCCCGCTGATCAAATTGTAATCCTGCTGTGCAGAACCATCACTTATTCTGACGGTATAATTGGGTGTTCCATTATTAATCTGAACATTCAAGATTGGCTTTGAACAGGTAAGTATTTCCTGCAAAGGAGGAGTTACAGCCGTAAATGAAGATAAAGAAGGAGGTGTATTTGTGTCTACATATAAATGTATTGTATATGTTGTACTATTTGCATGCCAACGTAAGTCGTAGTAATTTCCCCCATTATGGTCAAACCCGGTAACAACGGCATTTTCATTATCTGGTGTGAATGTCAATCCGTCTTTTCCTGGCCAAAAACCACCGGTTTGATCAGCAATATGGTTCCCACCCGCATCAACTGCTCCTGCTAAAATATCACTGGCCAATAAAGCCCCGCCGTCACATGGATGAGTATATGTATATGTTTGAGAAAAACCAACAACAGAAGTAAACAGAAACGCCAAAAGGAATCCCGCAAATTTTCCTTTGCTTAAAATATTATTTGTAAATAATTTAAAATGAATACCCATAAGTCCCGGTCCGTAAGGTTTTAAATAGTTATTTTTCATACTTACTTTTGCACATTTAAGCAAGCTTTAGATGTTTGTACGAAGGATAGGTGAATAAGTTTTAATTTTCCTGAAAAAATTACCGGTTATTTTTTACCACAGTGTTCTCACCACTCTAAAACAGCAGTTTATCAAATCAGAAGGGAGTTCCTCTCCTGCCGGCGGATTTTCCTCACCCCCTCGCTCCCCCTCTCCTATCGTGGAGAGGGGGAAGAAGTGGCAAATCAAGACTTTACGAGAGTTCCATCAAGGGGGGGGGTGAGGAAGCTACACGCAGTCAACCGATGACTTCGAGTCATCGGTTGACTTTCCGACTACACCAGCACCCTATAGGCATTTCCAGGCAATGATTTCACCAATCCAGCAAATTCAAGGTTAAGCAGCAGTGCATTTACCCGGCTCACGGGTAGCCGGCTTTTCAGGCTCAGTTCACTGGAAGTAAGTTCTTTTTCTTCAAGGAGTATTGTGTAGAGTTCCTTTTCCTCATCGGAAGTGAATTCGGGAAAAAGTTTTCGCTGAGTCGGCTCATCATCTTTTTTCACGCGGCTTTCCCAGCCAAGGGCATATTCCAGGTCGTCAACATCCTCTATCAGTGCAGCAATATTCTTTTTTATCAGGTAATTGCAACCTTTTGACAGCTCATCGGACGAATGGCCGGGGAAAGCAAGCACATCTCGGTTGTAGGAGGATGCTATACTGGCGGTTATCAAAGCCCCGCCTTTTATCCCGGACTCCACAACCACAACGGCATCGGCCAGGCCTGCCACTATCCTGTTCCTTTGAACAAAATTATATTTGTCAGGGACTGTGCCGCTCAGAAATTCCGTTACCACAGCACCACCTTTTTCTATCATCTCTTTAGCATCGTTACGGTGCAGGTAGGGATATATCCTGTCAAGGCCATGGGCCACTACAGATACTGTATCCAGGCCGTACTTCAGGGCTGTCCTGTGTGCACAGATATCGATTCCGTAAGCAAGGCCGCTAACTATGAGAACATCGGGATATCGCTCTGCCAGTTCTTTCACAAATTTCTCGCAGATTATCTTACCCCTGTCCGTAGCCCTTCTCGTCCCAACAATACTTAACACAGGCCTCACATCAAAGTCTACATCACCTTTCACATAAAGCATCAAAGGGGCATCGTCGCAACGACTTAGGCGTTGAGGGTATTTTTCATCGGTAAAGAAAAGGGGAATAATGTTGTGTCTGGAAATAAACTCAATCTCCTCCTCTGCCCTACTAAGGACATCGGCATTTTTTATGGTGGTGGCAAGCACCTTACCTATTCCGGGTATTGCTGCAAGATCTTTTTCCTTCTGTTCAAATACCTCTTTTACTCCTCCTGCATATGCTATCAAACTGCGGGCCAGAACAGGCCCGATGCCCGGTATCAGGCTGATACCGATTTGATATTTCAGGATTTCATCCATTTGAGATATTCATATCAATCACGGAAATGATCAACCGGGAGATCTTTTACAGATCCCTTAAAAACAAATAAATATACTCAAAAAAGCAATATCTGCCTACTCTATATGCCGAATATCTTAAAGCCCACCGAAATAGTGAACATGTGGTAAAATTCTTCAATGTCTTTACTGACGGCATTATTGGAGAGAGCCCATTCATACCTTGCATCAAGTGTGACACGCCATACTTCCAGTCCACCTCCCAGCATCATCGTCCAGTTCGACTTATTAAAATCAAACCCGGCATCCGGGTCGGTAGTTCCCTCCTTAACGAAGGAAACCACAGGGCCTGCAACCGCAAATAGGTTACCCGACTCAAAATCAATAAGCTTCAAATGGACCAGCATTGGCAATTCCCATGCCTGAACACTGGTTACAAAACTGGTATCAGGGAAAGGGAAATCAGCGTTGACACCGGAAAAAGACAACTCACCTTTTTTCTTGGCATAATAAAACTCAGGCTGGAATGACAGTCCTTTAAATACCCTTGCCCTTGTGTATATCCCTGCCAGATATCCGCTTTTCGAATCCCTGCCATCTATTTGTATCACTCTCTGGTCGTAGTTGCTCAGATCAAATCGTGTAGATGTGTAGCCGCCTTTTACACCAAATAAAAACCTATCCTGTGCATTAGCCCCAAAAACAAATCCGGCAATAATTATTGTCAGTAAAATATTCCTTTTCATAACTGTTTCTTTATTTTATTCAATTTTCGAAAGTAAGAATTTGAAATCAAAAAACGGTTAACAATGTTAATTAATTTAAATTTCTCCTCTTTTTCTAAACAATAAATGAATCTAAATGTTTTAATTATAAACATCAAGTTTTAGATTTTCATAAAAATTTTACCTGGTTGTGCTGTAAAGCCAACCGGTATTTGTTGGGTTAGGTTTAGAAGGGAGGAGACGGGTTCTCTTCCCTTTTTTTATCCTTAAATCCGCAAGGGTGTTTCGTCGCGAAAGCCTGCCTGGCGGCAGACAGGCAGGCGCAGCGAAGAAGCATCGCAGGCGTAGCATTAGCTACGGTGAGAAGCTTCGAACGAGCATTTTCAATAATGGTGTGATTTTGAAGGTTGCAGAAGAAAGACTCTTGCGGATTTAAGGTTTATCATATCAACACAATTGTAGCCTTCACCCACGATTAACATCAAAAAATCTGAACAATACTTGTTCTGATTTAAAACTTAATTTTAATCTTTATAATATCGAATTATAACCATTTATCATAAATACCATGAAACACATATTATTGATCATTGCAACGGGTCTCATAATGTTCAGCTGTTCCGGTAACAGAGACAAAGAGAACCTGGACATCGTTGCAAAATATGTAAATGCAGTTGAGAACCTTGATTACGACACAATGGCATCGCTTCTTGATGACAATTATGTAGGTTACGGCCCTTCGTACGGAGACAGTATCACAAAAGAACAGGCCGTGGAAAGCTGGAAATTCAATATTGAAAACATCTACAAAAGTATTAAGTACAACAAATCCCGCAATGTTGCCGTCACAATACCGTCAGGGCCCAATAAGGGCGACTGGGTATCCAACTGGGGCGAGCTCCACATTGTTTACAAAGGAGTTGCGGGAGAAGTTAACATCTGGGCCAACTCAATTTATAAAATAGAGAACAAAAAGATAGTCAGGAGCTACACTTTTTACAATGAAGCTGATGCTTTAAGGCAATTGGGTTTTATCTTTGTTAAGCCCGAATGGATTCAATAAATTAAAAAAACCAAAACAAAAAGTCATGTTACAAATTGTTAGCAAAATAGGATTACTGATCTTGATATTCCCCGGTTTTGTGTCATTTGGCCAGACGCAACAAAACACCACTGCCGAGCCAACTCAAAAAACGGGCCTGGGTAAAAGCCTGGGACTATATGTATTCCCTTCTAAGGGACAAGACCAAAAAACACAGGATGCCGATGAGTATGCCTGTTACAAATGGGCTATGCAACAAACTGGTGTTGACCCAATGAACCCGCCAAAAGTGGAAGCACAACCTACG
Source organism: Marinilabiliaceae bacterium (assembly GCA_027034005.1). Taxonomy (GTDB): domain Bacteria; phylum Bacteroidota; class Bacteroidia; order Bacteroidales; family Marinilabiliaceae; genus JAADEM01. Next base: position 997 of record JALVJU010000516.1, on the reverse strand, counting down.
GCCAAAGGGCCTGACGGCAGCGCTATCAGGGGAGCTGCCGGTGCTGCAGCAGCAGGAGCTGCCATTGGTGCTATTACAGGCGATGCAGGAGAAGGAGCTGCAGTAGGAGCTGTAGTGGGGGCCCTTGGTGGAATAAGGGCAAGAAAGGCAAGGCAGGCTGCCGCAGAACATCACTCAAAACAGCAAGCATCCGCACAACGAAAAGCATTAATGGACAATTTCAAAAAGGCATTCACTGCTTGTCTCGAAGGGAAAGGTTACACAGTTAAATAAAAACTAAAAAAATGGCACAATTAAAAAGTTTCTCAAAATCACTTGTCACAATTGGCATCTTCATTTTCATTATCGGACTGATAGCCATCCTGTTCCCTATTGCCTTCGGGAAGGCAACTATTATCATACTAGGTATTATTTTAATAATAGGAGGTGTTCTCAGGTTATCATTTGCCATATTCTCCTTGAATACAGGCTCTATGTTATTTAAGTACCTGGCTGGCATATTAATGATAATAGCCGGAATATGGATGATGGCCGACCCGGATATGGGACTGAACATTCTTACCATCTTCCTTGCTGTTTATTTTATTCTCGACGGAATATCTTCAATTGCATATTCCTTCACCATGATACCGGTCACCGGTGGTGCCTACCTTATTGCTGAAGGAGTTATCAGTGTTATCCTCGGAATACTCATCTGGTCACACTGGCCTGAAGCCAGCAAGTTCGTCCTCAGTATTTATATAGGCATAAAAATGTTGTTCAGCGGCATGGCAATAATGATGACAGGAAAACTAATGAATAAAAACGTATAGATGTAAACCCAATTTCATTATCAGAAAGTAATGGATCAAAGAATGGCAAAAAGGGCCTTTATATATATTGCCATTCTTTTTTTTAACTATTCCCTTGCTATTGCCCAGTCTTCAGGCAAGCCAAAACCGTTCAAGGACACCCTTGACAATGCCTTTGACATAAGCAGCTACCTTATCGACCTGCA
>JALVJU010000515.1 GCA_027034005.1 Marinilabiliaceae bacterium | reverse complement strand
TATTCCAAAGCTGCCGACAAGATATCATTGTCGAAAATGACTTTCTCACACCAACTTGTGAGATTGATATTTTTCGAACAGATTTACAGGGCCATGACCATCATAAAAAATGAACCGTACCACCATGATTAAGAATAAAATGGCAAAATTGTTGCATATAAAAAAACAGGCATTCGCTTTTTGAATCTTTAAAAATAACTTCTTCAATGACCACATCTGTCCTTCGAAATAAGAAATACCTTTTCCCCTTGATATTTTTACTGGTATCACTGGCTGCTTGGACAGGCGGAGTCGTTACATCGGTTTTGAATTCGGAGAACAGATCGATCCATCTAAACAAAAAACATTTTGAGAAGGTACTAAGCAAAGCAGACAAAGAATTGGTCGCCAACATAGCCCTGATACACAAGAGAACATCCGAAAACGAAGCATATCTGCCTGCACTTATGGATTCCCTGTCGGGAAGCGACCTTTCATGGTTCGTGTACAGGAACGACACCTTGATCGGGTGGTCGGATGCATCTGTTCCGGTAACAAAGGAGAAAGAAAAACTTCTAAGCCAAAGGGTGGCAAAGCTCGGGAACGGTTGGTATCTTGTGGAGAGAAGGAAGTACGGAAACCGCACATACGTAGGACTGTTCAGAATAAAACAGCAGTATGAGTACGAGAACAAATTCCTGAAAAACGGATTCAGCAAGCGGTTTCGGCTCTCATCCAACCCGGATATCATAATTGCCTCACCGGATAAAGGCATAGCTATCACAGACATTAACGGACAATACCTTTTCAGTCTTGTACCTTCTCAATCCCTATTCTACACAGCCAAAGAAGCCGGCACAAGCATATCCCTTATCATAATAGGACTGATAGCAACGCTTTTGTTTCTGGGATCTGTCACGGGAGCATTGGTCAAAAAATTCGGGAACCGTGCGTTTGTCATTCTCGCCATCGTTCTGTTACTGTTCTACCGTGCCTTTGTGTTATTCAACATTGCCTACCTTTCAAACGCCTGCGAATTGTTCTCTCCTGTGCTTTTCGCCTATACCGACTGGTTCCCGTCTCTTTTCTCGCTGCTGTTCCTTGCCGTCTTACTGCAGTCCTTTTCTTTCTGGTTTTACAGATATTACCGTCTGCCTTTAGGATTATCTGACGGAACTGCAAACAACAAGAAAACCGTTGCCTCCTTTTCGATTGCAATGTTCCTTCTTCTCGTTTACCTGATGTTCGTAAACCGGCTTATCGTGATAATGGTAATGCACTCTTCATCCGTTTCGCTTTACTATCGCGTAACCGATCTTGACATTGTTGCCATTACCAAAATAATTATCATAACCCTTCTGCTATTCTCATACCTCATCTTTGCTGAAAAGGTGATGGGTGAATTTGGCAGGAAAATCCCCATACGTACACAGATACTTATCTTTGTTCTTGTTACATTAACAGGTTTTGTCCTGTCCCTGGCCTTGGGGATAAAATATATCACGGGCTTTGTCCTTTTCTTCCTTGTCAGCCTGATACTTGCTTTAGTTCACATTAAGAAAAAACAACTTCATTCATACAATATTCTTATCTGGCTGATCCTTATTTTCTCACTGTATGTCACGGTAACACTGATAAGGTTGTATATCGCCAAAGAGCGTAAAAGCAGAGAGGTACTGATAGAAAACCTGTCGTTCCGGCTTGTGAGGGAAGAAGACCCTGTGGCTGAGATGTACCTTAAAGGGCTTGAAAAATACATCGAGAATGATGAGGAACTGCAAAAGATGCTAAAATTAGAAGATTTTTCTTCGGAAAAAATACGCGAATATCTCGAGAAAAAATATTTTGTCGGTTATCTGAGCAGATATGAACTACAGGTAGTTCCCTGCTGGCCGGGAGGCGATCTCCTGATAAAAGAGACCGGTGAGAAGTTCGACTGTTACGGTTATTTTAACCATATGATATCCCAGGTTGGCGATACCGTGTCCGAAAGCCGCCATTTCTATTTTCTCGACAACAACAACGGAAATGTTACATACATGGGGGTTTTCGGGTTTTTTAAAGATGACCCTGACTATGAAATAAATCTTTACATAGAGATCAATTCAAAACCTGTATTTATCGGACTGGGATATCCTGAACTTCTGAAAAGCGAAAAAGAACGGAAGGTCTTCGAGGTCAACCCCACTTATTCCTATGCAAAGTATGTCAACGGCCATCTAACAAAACAGTTTGGGGAGTACGAATACGAGATCAACAGCAAAATGTTCGAAAAACAGGATGCAGAGAAATACTATGTAGAAACGGATACAGAGAGCCACCTTGTTTACAGGCCTGATAAAAATGTGCTTATCGTTCTTACACGCACCAAAATTTCCTTCCCTGAAATCGTAATAGGTTTTTCCATATTTTTCATATCCTTTTCCCTGCTGGCCCTTATCACTCTTGTCCTGATAAAGATAAAGAGCGGCAAACCGTTCATGATACTTACCATACGCGAACGCATTCAGATAGCCCTCATCGGGCTTGTGCTCGGGCTGCTGCTGATTATCGGGGTCAGTTCTGTTTATTACTCCATTTATCAGTTCAAGAAAAAAAATGACGAGATACTGTCACAACGGCTCACATCTGTACTGATGGAGATGGAGCAGAACCTTCTCCGGGAAAAGAAAGTGACACATGACATGCTTACCTATCTGCAGCCATTACTGCAAAAATTTTCCAATGTATTCTTTTGCGATATTAATCTTTTTGATCTGAATGGCCACCTGGTAGCAAGCTCACGTCCTGAACTTTATGTGAAAGGCCTTACAGGAAGACTGATGTCGCCAAAAGCATTTTATGAGATGTCAGTAAACAAACAAGTCGAGTTCAAACATGAAGAGAATATCGGTTCACTGAAATATGTTTCAGCTTATGTGGTTGTACTAAACGACAACAATGAGCCCCTTGCCTACCTCAACATCCCTTACTTTGTCGGCAGTGACGACATAAGGGAACAGGTATCATCACTGATAGTTGCTGTGATAAATGCCTACCTCATCTTTGTCCTAATAGCCATCAGTCTTGCTGTTTTCCTGGCCAAACGGATCACGTATCCTTTGTCACTGATACAAAGCCGGCTTGAGAAGGTTTCGCTAAGTGAAAAAAATGAAAAGATTGAGTACAAAAGAATAGATGAAATCGGTGAACTGGTGGCTGTGTACAACCGCATGGTAGATGAACTGGCCAACAGTGCAGAAAAACTTGCCCAGTCGGAAAGGGAAATTGCATGGCGTGAAATGGCCAAACAGATAGCACATGAGATAAAGAACCCGCTGACGCCAATGAAACTGCACATTCAGTACCTGCAACGTGCATGGAAGGACAATGTGGATAATTTTGATGAATATCTCGACAGGGTCACCAATTCACTGATAGAGCAGATAGATCAGTTGTCGGTCATCGCCACTGAATTCTCCAATTTTGCAAAGATGCCCGTTGCAAAACGATCAAGGATCGACATTGTTTCAAAACTAAAAAGCACATGTGACCTTTACCGTAAAACACCGGGATTGAAAATTATTATGGAGTTTGACGCCACAACACCAGTATGGGTATATGCCGACCCGGATCAGATGGTAAGCGTTTTCAACAACCTGATAAAAAATGCACACCAGGCCATACCCAAAGACAGAGAAGGTGTTATTAAGGTAAGTGTTTCTTCCGATGGAGAGAATGTGAAGATTACAATCTCCGACAATGGCACCGGGATCCCGGATGATGTCAGGGAGAAGATATTCCAGCCAAACTTCACTACCAAGAGCAGCGGAATGGGCCTTGGCCTTGCCATCGTGAAGAATATTATTACAAATTCAAACGGCAGGATATGGTTTAAAACCGAAAAAGGGAAAGGAACAACCTTTCACATTGAGCTGCCGGTAGTTGATTAACTAACTTTCCCTTCATCAACCACATAAGTCTCCGTCCACTTATCGGCAAGGCGCCGACCTTTTACAAGCAGACGCACAACATCAATAATATTTACAATGGGAATCAGAAGTATCAGCCCCCTGGTAATGGATCGCCGGGGATGAAGGTACAGCGGCTCATTGGTGCCTGTTGTAAGTATCCTTATTCCAAATATCTTTTTCCCTACACTTTGCCCGTTAAGGGAAGGCATGGCATCCCGCCCGAGAAAGTATATCAGTCCGAACATCCATCCAACCTTTGGTATCAGGCATAGTAGCGCAACGATAAGCCCGTCCGTTAAAAAAGCCAGAAAACGCTTTTTCAACGTAGGAGACGTGCCCGTATGTTTTGCTGCACTCATATCTTATCGAATATTTTTGATAAAACCGGCAAGGGTCTCGGCCATGCTTCTCTGCTCTTTCACATTAGGATGCCCGGGTGTTCCCTTAAATGGGACAAAAAGGGTATGGATATTTTTATCGCCCAGTTCATCCACAGCTTTTTGCACATATCCTGACCAGGGCGAACCTTCCCTTGTGATATCCATATTTCCAAGCATACAAATGATCTTGGCCGACGGGTATTCCAACCTTATGGAAGAGACAAAGTCCTTATACGCATTGATTATAAAATCCTCACTTGGCGGAGTGGTGCCAAATCGATGTTTGAACTCAGGAAAATCAGGTTTGTTTACCAGCCATGAATCATTCTGCAAAAGATTGATAACGATCACATCGGGGGTGTAAAGTGAGAAATCCCATTTGCTGTCAGGATTTGCCGGGTCAAGGCGGTAGTACATCTCAGGCATTATCATCGGAAACCAGCTTAACATGATTCCGATACCGCTGCGGCAAATACAGTTAAAATCAGCATTCAGCAGACGTGCGGTAACGGCATCGTAACTGTTGTAATTATTTGTGTAAATGCTGTCAGGTCTGTCTTTTCCGGTAGTATCCTCCACAGCATATCCTGCAGTTATGGAGTTTCCGTAAAATTCAAGCTTTAATCGTTTTTCGTCAGGAGCAGGCAGGAGTTTTGCACCATCCAGTATCTCAAAACCGTAAAGATCGGTATGCCCGTTGGTCCACTCGGTACGTTTGAATATCTCAACGGTGTGTTTCCCTTTCCCCAGGTTCTCCGCAAGCTTGTATTTGCACTTTGAAGAATCGGGATGCAGCATGAAGATACTGTCGTTGTCAATGATCACATTGAAGTAGTTGTCCCCTCTCTCGTCCTTCAAAGTCACATAAACGGAACTGCCTTCAAATGTAATGGCTGCCGAAGAACCTGACCAGAACATCCTGGCTGCATTGCCCGACATGTCTATCCTGCCATTGTAATGAATGTCCGGATCGTTGGACGGGACATTAACATCTGTTTTGCACCCCTGGAAGAAAACAACAGCTACGATCAACAGAAAAAACAAATTTATTTTTCTCATAGTTTTAGGATAAAAACAAAAAGCGGCCCTAAAGCCGCTTTTTATATATTCTTCAATAATTACTCAACTATTGTCAACTCATCTATCAGGTTCTTTGCCCCGGCGTATTTGTCGATGATGAAAAGTACGTAACGGGCATCCACACATATTGTTTTCTGTAGGTCCGGCTCAAAAGCGATATCACCGCTCATCGCTTCCCAGTTGCCGTCGAAAGCCAGCCCGATGAGTTCACCGTTGGCATTTATCACAGGGCTTCCGCTGTTTCCTCCTGTGATATCATTGTTCGTAGTGAAACATACAGGCATGTATCCGGCCTTGTCAGCATAACGGCCAAAATCTTTTTCCTTGTACAACTTCTTAAGTTTCTTGGGTACGATGAACTCAAAATTGGTCGAGTCTTCTTTTTCCATCACACCTTTAAGGGTTGTGTACTCCTTGTAGATGACAGCATCACGCGGCTCATAATCGCCTACAACACCGTAACTCAAACGCATAGTAAAGTTGGCATCGGGATAGCGTATCAGCTCGGGAGCCATCTCCATCAGTCCTGCTTCGAACAGACGGTTGTCGCGATCTATCAGAACAGAACTCTCTTTTTGCTTTGCCCTAAGGTCCATGTTTTCATCCAGAATAGATTTTCCTCCCTGGAACACCAAATCCTTTTCCAGGATTTTCAACTTTGGATTTTTAAGGAACTCATTGTAACGAGACTCACTTGTGAAAATAGATTTTTTGAACACATAGTCACTGAATGCCTGGAAGTTGTTCTTAAATTTCTTTTCTATAGTCTTGTAAATTTCAGGGTAGAATTCTGCCGCGATATCATCATGATAAAGCTTCAGCATGGCAGCCATGACCTTTTGATCTGTTTTAGGGCTGTAATCCTTAAAGAAACTTTCGCCCCTCTGCTTCATTTGTTCCAATACCGAGTTTATCTTGTCCTGATCTCCAGCTTGCAGCGCTTCCTCCAGCCGTTTTGCAGAAAGAGAAAAAGCAAATGCCTCTGTTCCGCCCAGCAAACTTTTGTAGAGGTAGTAATTGGCAAAAATGTAAGGCGCTCTCTCCTGATAACCTTTTTTCAGTCCTTCCAGCACATCTCCGTATTTAGCTTTTCTTTCAGGGCTGGAATCGGCCCATTCGGCAAATCTTTTTTCAATATCCTGTTTTTTTGCAATGACATTAAGTTTTTCAAGCCCTTTGTTCATCCCGATACTGTTTTTCCAGTAGTTTGAACTGCGTGAGTATTTTGAAGCATACTGAATGTTTACCTTCTCATCGGCCTGCATGTCTTTCATCCAAATATCCTGCTTGACACCTCTCACCTTGATCCTTGTGTGGTTGATGATGTTCATGCGCTCTTCGATACCCCATGAAGTAAGGTAACGTGATGTGCTTCCCGGAAAACCAATCGTCATTGTGAAATCATCTTTTTTGATCCCTTTAATGGAAACAGGAAGGAAGTGTTTTGGCTTGTATGGCTTGTTGTCAGGCGAGTATTCTGCCGGTTTGCCGTCAGGGCCGCAATAAACCCTGAAGATGCTGAAATCGCCGGTATGACGGGGCCACATCCAGTTGTCGGTATCGAAACCGAATTTACCGATCGATGATGGTGGAGCGCCTACAAAACGTACATCCTTAAATCTTTCGTAAACCACAAGATAAAACTGATTGCCTGCAAAAAAGTTTTTCACAATGGCTTCATAATCATTATCTTTAGTCACTTTCTTGATAATCTTGTCTGATACCTCACGTATCTTTTCATTTCTTTCCTCTTCCGTCATTTTATCATTGAGATCAGCATTGATCTGACCGGTAACATCCTCCATATATTTCATGAAAGTAACGGTCAATCCAGGGGCAGGTAGCTCTTCGTCCATACTCTTTGCCCAGAAACCGTCATCAAGGTAGTTGTGCTCAACGGTACTCAACTTCTGGATAGTTCCATATCCGCAGTGATGATTGGTGAAGATCAGCCCCTGATCGGAAACAAGCTCTCCGGTACAACCACCGCCAAAGATCACTACTGCATCTTTAAGACTGCTGTTGTTGATGCTGTAGATGTCCTCCGCCGAAAGCTTCAGCCCCATCTCGTGCATCTTGTTTATATTCAGTTTCTGAATTAACGGCAAAAGCCACATACCCTCATCAGCCCTGACATTGCTAACAAACAGACTTACAACAAGTAAGAATGATAAAAAACTTTTCATTTGTCTTAATGTTTTTTTGTTTATATTTTTCATATCCGGGTGTAAATATAAGTTTTTATTTTATTTAGTAACAGTAAGATTTATCATGATTTTTAGGAGATGACAGGATATTTTAATACAGTTTGGCAAGGAAATTGTTACGTAGGAGAAAAAAATTGTAACGGAAAAACGATGAAAAGAATTTTTATGCTGATGATGGTTGTTGTTTTTACAACAACCGGTTTTTACGGACAGGAAAACTACAAGGATAAACACACAAAGCTCGTTTATCACAACAAAGATTTCCATGAAGTAAAAAAGATTGACGGCGACAACATTAATTTCAAAAAGAAACCGAAAAACATCATCCTTCTGATAGGCGACGGTATGGGTGTGGCACAGGTTTTCATGGGCATAACCGCCAACAAGGGCATGCTGAACCTGGTGAACATGAAAGAGATTGGTTTCAGCAAAACGCAAAGCGCCGACAAATACATCACCGATTCGGCCGCAGGAGGAACAGCACTGGCCTGTGGTGTAAAAACAAAAAACCACTCCCTTGGTGTTGACGAAAACGGGAAACCTGTAATGTCGATACTTGCATACAGCGAAGAGCACGACAAGGCAACAGGGCTTGTGTCCACATCGGCAATTACTCATGCCACACCAGCATCTTTTGTGGCCCACACCCCAGACAGGGTCAAATATGAGTTGATTGCCAAACAATTGACAAACAGCGGTGTGGATGTTTTCATTGGCGGCGGATACGACTTCTTCGCTCACAGAAGCGACAGTGTCAATCTGATAAACGAATTGCAGAACAAAGGGTACAAAATATATCAAAACATTGAGGAGGTACCTGATGATTATCATGGGAAACTTGGGATTCTCACAGCCCCCAAACACAACCCTAAGTTACCTGAGCGGGGAAACCTTCTGCCGGAAGCTACAGAAGAAGCGTTAAAAGTGCTTGACAAAGCATCTAAAGAAGGTTTCTTCCTGATGGTGGAAGGCTCACAGGTAGACTGGGGAGGCCACCAGAACGACGTGGCATTTATCACCCGTGAAATGCTCGATTTCGACAAGGCCATTGGTATCGCACTTGATTATGCTGCCAAACACAAAAACACCCTTGTGATAGTTACTGCCGATCATG
>JALVJU010000514.1 GCA_027034005.1 Marinilabiliaceae bacterium | reverse complement strand
AAAGCATCGTTCTCGCAGGGGCTTGGTCTGTGGTCGGGCCTGGCATTCACAAAAAGTTCGAATGTCATCGATGTTAGAAGAAGGGCAAAAGGGATAGAACGGTACTCATCGGTCAATGAAACATCATACCTCAGGGGAGCAGCTGTACAAATGAAAATACAGGATTTTAATTTTCATCTTTTCGGGTCTTACAAAAAGATTGACGGAACGCTGAGCGGTGCCGGGATAACAACCATAAGGGATGACGGGTACCACCGCACAGGAACAGAGATAGGTTACAGGCACAACCTTTCAGAAACATTTCTCGGCGGGGTGGCCTCATGGCAGTCAAAGTCGTTAAAGATAGATGTAGGCCAAACGTACTGGCATATCGACAAACCATTGATAACAGGAGACCAGCCCTACAAACTGCCATCTTTCACCGGTGACAGCCTGTTCTCCACCTTTGCCGGCTACAGCTGGTTCGGGCGCAAAGTGATACTCTTTGGTGAAGCAGCGCTACAGAATTTCAGGAACTTTGCTGCATATCAGGGGCTGACCTTTTCCCCGGGGGCCGGTATCCGGCTCACTCTAAGCTACCGCAACTACAGCAGGCATTACTTTGCCGTGAAAACAAACCCTTTTGCCGAATCATCCGCCATGAACGGGGAGAGCGGGGTATACACTGCCGTCTCTTTCCGGCCTTTCAAAAGGTTAACCATAAACTCGTACTTCGATGTATTCCGGTACAACTGGCTGAAGTACCGTACCGATGCGCCCTCTGCAGGACATGAACTGCTGATAAACGGGGACTACTCTCCCCTTTCGGGCATGCTTGTTTCGCTAAGGTTCAGGAATCTCACAAAGCAACGGAACAAACTCTTTTACGAGGGAAACGGTTTTCCCGTGACAGACCAGACACTGAACTCGGTCAGGTTACAGGTCAACTATCCGGTGGGAGAAACATGGTGGTTCCGCTCACGGATAGAACAATCATTTTTCAGGGAAGAAGAAGGCCACTCATCAAACGGGTTCCTGATCTACATTGATGTCAAACACTCTTTTGCAAAAAACAGGTTTTCGGCAGAGATGAGGCTTACACATTTCGATACGGATGATTACTACAGCCGCATCTACACCTGGGAACCGGATGTGCTCTATGCATTCAGCATCCCGGCATTCACCGGCAGAGGGCTGCGGTTTCTTTTCAATATGGCTTACAGGCCCACATCGAAAATCCAGTTCTGGTTCCGGCTGGGAAACACTTTTATGCCCAATGTTGAAAAAATAGGGTCCGGTTACAATGCTGTTACGGGAAAGAACCTGACCGGGATAAAATTCCAGGCCAGGATAAGATTGTGATGATGTCAGATGCTAATTTCCCACATCGGAAATGAACTTGATACGTATCATGCGGATATCCTCTTCCGAATATTCGTCCTCGCCAAGCTCTTCGAGTGCAGCTTCTATGGAATCCGTCTCGGCATCTTCCTTGAAATAATAGTAGATATCCTCCTGATGGTCCTCGTCCATCACCTCATCGATGTAGTAATCGATATTTACCCTTGTCCCGGAGTAAACTATCGACTCAATCTCCTTCAGCAGGTCTATCATCTCAAGGCCTTTTGAATCGGCAATGTCATCAAGCGACATTTTGCGGTCGATGCTCTGGATGATGGATATCTTAAGTTTCGATTTATTGGCAACGGATTTTACCACCATATCCATCGGGCGGTCTATCTCATTCTCCTCCACATGTTTTTTTATCAGCGACACAAACTCGGCCCCGTAGCGTTTGGCCTTACCCGTTCCAACTCCGGGTATGTTTTGAAGTTCCTCGATGGTCACCGGATAGTATGTGGACATTGCCTCTAACGACGGGTCCTGGAAGATCACGAACGGCGGCAGGCTCTTTTTCTTTGATATATCCTTACGCAGGTCTTTCAGCATGCTGAAAAGCTCATTGTCAAGGGCTGCAGTACCACCGCTTGTGGTCTCTTCCTCAATGGTGTCATAATCATGGTCTTTGGCCACCATGATAGAAGTCGGGTTTTTCAGGTACTCACGTCCTTTTTCACTTACCTTGAGCAGGCCGTAATTTTCAATATCCTTGTCAAGAAGCCCGCTGACCAGAGCCTGGCGGATTATGGCATTCCAGTATTTCTCGTCCTGGTCGCTGCCGGAACCGAACAATTCCAGTTCATGGTGCTTGTATGATTTAACAGCCGAACTGGCATGCCCGGTAAGAACGCTTATCACATGGTCTGCTTTGAATTTTTCCTTCAGGGCAATAACCATGTTAAGCACTTTGACGATGCTCTCTTTGCCTTCGAACAGCTCTTTCGGGTTCACACAGTTGTCGCACGTCTCACAGTTCTCCTCGGTGTATTTTTCACCAAAGTAGTGGAGCAGCACTTTCCGGCGGCAAAGCGATGACTCTGCATAAGCAACAGTTTCGAGAAGAAGCTGTTTGCCAATCTCCTGTTCGGCAAGGGGCTTGCCCTGCATGAATTTTTCAAGTTTCTGGATATCCTTGTAGCTGTAAAAAGCGATACATTTCCCTTCACCTCCGTCCCTGCCGGCACGTCCGGTCTCCTGATAGTATCCTTCAAGGCTCTTGGGAATATCGTAGTGAATGACCAGACGCACGTCAGGCTTGTCAATACCCATCCCGAATGCAATGGTGGCAACTATCACATCAACATCTTCCATCAGGAACTTATCCTGATTGGCAGCCCTGGTTGCCGCATCCATTCCCGCATGGTAGGCAAGTGCCTTGATGCCGTTCACCTTAAGTGTCTCAGCAAGCTCTTCAACTTTTTTACGGCTGAGGCAATATATAATGGCTGATTTGCCCGTATTGTTCTTAAGTATCTTTATGATCTCTTTTGTGGCATTCTTCTTGGGCCTTACCTCGTAGAAAAGGTTTGGGCGGTTGAACGATGACTTAAACACATGGGCATCAAGCATACCAAGGTTCTTCTGGATATCATGCTGAACCTTCGGCGTGGCCGTAGCAGTCAGCGCTATCACGGGAGCTTCCCCGA
>JALVJU010000513.1 GCA_027034005.1 Marinilabiliaceae bacterium | reverse complement strand
GCATACCTGACAAGAACTGTTGTTGGTAAGCCCGTTGCTCAGTTCTATCTTTATAAAACTGACGGACTGTTCCAGAACTGGGATGAAGTACATGAATCGAAACAACCTAATGTCGCACCTGGTGACATCCGCTATGTAGACGAGGATAACGATGGCACCCCCGACTTCTTCTTTGTTGGAAGTCCGCTGCCGGATTTCACCTACTCTTTCAACCTCAACTTCGAGTACAAAGGTTTCGATCTTACAATGAATTTCCAGGGTGTATCAGGAAACGATGTATTTAATGCAGCTGCATGGTACAACCGTTCATCATCGGCCTACTGGAACCTTAACGTTGATATGCTTGACCGCTGGACAGGTGAAGGATCTACCAACGATGCACATCATCCCAGGATGAATGCTATGGACGTTAACAACTCACTGATGTCAGACAGGTTCCTTGAGGACGGTTCTTACCTCAGGTTTAAAACATTACAGATAGGTTACAACATCCCTGTTAAGAAATATATTGATAAACTCAGAATATATTTCAACGCACAAAACCTTTATACTTTTACAAAATACACCGGTCTTGATCCGGAGATCGGAACAGGATACACAGGTGGATTGGACATTGGCGTCGATCGTGCAAACTATCCTCAGGCTCGCCTGATGAGTTTTGGTATTAACCTGATTTTCTAATTCACTAAAAAGATAAAACGATGAAAAGAAAGATTTTAAATATATTGACAATAGTTGCAGTGATGGCTTTCACGCAATCATGCAGCGAATATCTTGACACCCCGGCCCCCACCTTGTCTGATGCTGTATTTTTCAGCAATGACGATGCTGCCATTAATGCACTTGCCGGAGCTTATGACCCTATTGCATGGTATGGAGACATGCAGGTTGATGACTGGGCAATAGGTGATGTTACATCCGATGACGCCGAAAAAGGCGGTGAGAACGAAGGAGACCAGGCCGACATTCAGGCTTTGGCAACTTTTACAGCCAATGCAGAGAATGGAGTTATCCTTGGCAGATGGCAGATACGTTACATCGGCATCAACCGTGCCAATAAACTGATCGAAGGTATCACAGATAACGAAAATATTAGTGAGCCATTGCGCACACGGGTGATTGCCGAAGCTAAGTTCCTGAGAGCATTTTACATGTTCGAGCTGGTTAAAGTATTCGGCGGAGTGCCCATTGTAACAAAAATACTTGCTCCTTCAGAATACACTTTACCCCGCAACACGGAGGAAGAGTGCTGGGCACAGATAGAGCAGGACCTGAAAGAAGCCATCCCCGATCTTCCAAAGAAAAGTGAAGTAGCAGCAGAAGGTGAGTTAGGTCGAGCTACCTGGGGCGCCGCTAAAGCATTGCTCACAAAGGCATATATTTTTGAGGAAAAATGGGAAGAGGCAGAATCCGCTGCCAAAGAGATAGTAGCATCAAGCGAATATGAACTTGATCCTGATTACGGTCACATCTTCACCCTTGATGCCGACAATGGTGTTGAATCTGTTTTCGACATCCAGTATGGCGATTTCGGCATAGCAGGCTGGGACCGCGATAACGAAGGTACAACTGTTTGTATCTTTACACGCGGACGTGACAACGGAGGATGGGGATTTGTATGTCCCACACAAGACCTTTACGATGCGTTTGAAGCAGGAGACCCGCGCCGCGAATTTACCATTATCAAGGAAGGCGATGTTCTTTGGGAAGGAACACCTGATGAAGAGGAGTTCTACATCGATGCTCAGAACCCCACCGGTTACAACTCACGCAAACACATTTTGCCTGCAAGTCAGCAGGGTGAGATGTCGGAAGACCCGCTCAACTGGCATTACATCCGCTATGCAGAAGTATTGCTGTGGCAGGCCGAAGCTGCTGCTCATCTCGGACATGACTGGCAAACACCGCTCAACAAGGTCAGAGCGCGAGTAGGATTGGCCCCAACAACCGAAACAGACGGACTTAAAGCTGTTTACCATGAAAGAAGGGTAGAACTTGCTTGTGAGGCACATCGCTACTGGGACGTTGTCAGGACAGGACGAGGTGAAGATATCCTCGGCAAATTCGGTTACACCGAGAACAAGAAGTATTTCCTGATACCACAGATCGAGATGAACCTGAATCCTAATCTGGAACAGAACCCATACAATCAGTAATCAAAAAAGAGAATTAAAATGAAAAGAATATCATATATCTTAACATTGATAGCGGTCGTGATACTATCATCATGCGAACCGCAGATGGACAAAGCGCCTGAACTTGGTTCTAAGCCAACAGGTGACTTCTCCATCGACAACACAGATCCCAACCATATTAAACTGGAAGCAACTTATGAAAATGCTTTTATAGTAGCATGGGACCTGGGAAACGGGATGAAAGCCCAAGGTGCAACAGTTGATGCTTATTATCCGTTCAGTGGCACATACACTATACAGTGTATCCTTGACGGGAAAGCAGGACAAACACTCATAGAAAAACAATTGACTGTGACCAAAACTGATCCCGAACTGGCTCAGAAGCCTGGTATTAAGGAATTAACAAATGAAGGAGTAGGAAGAACATGGGTATTTTATCATGACAACCCCGATATGGATGGCGCATATTTCTATATGACAGCCAACTATGACTGGGATGAATTCTGGTGGGATCCCGTGGCTGATGATTGCTGCAGCACGCCTGAGATCTCTGAGGACTCTATCAGGTTCGATCTTGATGGTGCTTTTAACTACACTGTTTATCATAACGGAGAGGCAACAAAAGGAACATTCATTTACAACGATGAAGACAAAACACTTCAGCTTGCAGATGCCAACCTGCCTTATTTTGAAATAAACCAGGAAGAAGAATTACTTAACCCTGATGCGTTTGCAACCGGATTGTTCAAGGTTCACACATTACAGGATGATCAGCTTTGGTTGTGGCAGGACCAGACCAGTGATGATTATGATTACGGCTGGATGTGGGTTTTCATACCAAGCAATAGTAGCGGTTCAGACTAAACTTTAATTAATTATTTTAAAACACCCCG
>JALVJU010000512.1 GCA_027034005.1 Marinilabiliaceae bacterium | reverse complement strand
AGGAGGTGGGAGAACTGGCCAGGATAATGGTAAGGAAATATGGTGACCAGTCGTTCAAGAAAGGGGAAGAAGATGCCGGCCTGGGGGATGAGATGGCCGATGTTTTATGGGTGTTGATTTGCCTTGCTAATCAAACGGGTGTAGATCTTGAGGAGGCGTTTGAGAAGAATATGGAGAAAAAAACTAACAGGGATAAAAACAGACATCATCAAAACAAAAAATTAACAGATAAAAAAAAAATACTATGGAAATAATATTGGAAAATTTTCCCGTACCGGAAGAGTTCAAGCAGTTGGAAACGATCATTTCAGAAATAAAACAAGATTCTGCAAAAGAGAAAAATAATATTGATGTTCTAAAGTTAATATTTAACTGCATTGATCTTACTTCATTAAATACTACGGACTCTGCCGACAGCATTAGAACATTCACTGAAAAGGTAAATACTTTTGCTACTGATCATCCCGATATGCCTGAAGTTGCAGCGGTATGTGTGTTCCCTGTTTTTGCCCCGGTGATCAAAAGCACTCTCAAAAGGGAAAAAGTAAATAAAGCCGTTGTGTCGGCAGGCTTCCCATCGTCACAAACATTTACCGATGTAAAAAAACTTGAAACACAGCGAGCCCTTGAGTTTGGTGTTGATGAAGTGGATATTGTTCTTTCGGTTGGTGAATTCCTTGAAGGAAACTATGATTTTGTTTATGAAGAGGTTTCAGCTATTAAGGAAGTTATGGGTGATGTACATCTTAAAGTTATTCTTGAAACAGGAGCCCTTAACAAACCTGAAGAGATATGGATGGCTAGCCACCTGAGTATGGAGGCTGGAGCTGATTTCATAAAAACATCTACCGGCAAACAGCATCCTGCCGCTACCCCTGAAGCGTTTTATGTGATGGCTAAAGCAGCTAAGGCATTTTACGAAAAAACAGGAAAAAGAACAGGGCTGAAAGCCGCAGGCGGTATTTCTACAACCGAAGATGTTTTGGTTTACTATGAAATTGTGAAAAAAGTATTGGGAGAGGAGTGGTTAAATAACAGTCTTTTCCGCATAGGAGCTTCACGGCTGGCGAATAACTTACTTAGTGATATTCTTTCATTGGAGAAAGGCAACAAACAGGAATTGAAGTATTTTTAATTATGAACATTAAAAAGAGGCCGGTATTGGGCAACAGGAATTTGATACCTTCGGGAAGTTCATGTTCAGCAAGCGAACAGACACCTGGATTTATAAAATTCAGGAAATGGGCATTCGCTGTTTTGGTTACTTTACTTGTTGTTTTTGGTGGATTTGCAGGTGTTAGTGATACTTCAAATAAATCACAGTATCCTTCATTGGATCAAAGAAAAATGTCTCCGGAAAATATCACATATTTTATTGATCCTATAAAAGGAGATGACAGGAACAGCGGAACAGAAAAGAGTTCGCCATGGAAATCGTTTGCTAACATCAACAGGTTGGTTTTAAGCAAGGGAAATAAAGTAAAAGTATTGTCACCGGGAGAACTTAGAACTTCTCTCTTTGTGGTTGGTATCGGAACAAAAGATGCCCCGGTTAAAATTGAATTTGCTCCCGGAAGGTATGATTTTTTCCCGGAATCTGCCGTAAAGAGAAAATTTAATATCTCGAATACCAATGATGCCCCGGACTCTCTGAAATCAACTGCTTTTTACATTTTAAGAAGTAAAAATTTAATGATAACAGGAAAAGGTGCTGAGTTCATTTTCAGGGGCAAAGTGATGGAAACGGTGATAGATAGTTCTGAAAATATAAATATTGAAAATGTCTGTTTTGATTACTCTAGGCCAACCGTTTCAGAAATGAAGATCATTTCCGTTTCCGATAACTATGCCATTGCTGAAATACACAAAGATTCAAAATATAAAATTGAGAAAGACAGACTGATTTGGATAGGGGAGGGATGGAACCATGGTGCTCAGAAACTGTGGCAGGTCTTCAATCCGGAAACGGGTGATGTGTACCGGAAAAATTTTCCTGTGAAAAGGATGAGTTTTTCTGAAATTGGATCCGGAAAGATTAGGATTGATTTCAATAGAAATCCGGGTTTTAAGTCAGGTCTTGTGTATCAAAACAGGAACACTTTCAGGGACTATGCTGCTGTTTTCACGAGGAACAGTAAAAACATATTCTGGAAAGATATAAATGTATATTTTATGCATGGAATGGGCTTTGTCAGCCAGTTTGCCGAGAATATTACTTTTGAGAAAATGAAGGTAGCACCGCGAAAAGTTTCAGGCCGTACTTGTGCGGCATGGGCTGATATACTTCACTTTTCCGGCTGCAGAGGTCAGATAGAGATAAACAACTGTTTTCTATCGGCTGCCAATGATGATGCTGTCAACGTGCACGGTACACATTTGCGCATAGTGGATGTTGTTTCCGATAAAAAGGTCAGAGTGGAATTTATGCACCCACAGACTTATGGATTTACTCCGTTCTTTAAGGGTGACAGTATCGAATTCATTAGTGAGAAAACTCTTCTTCCGATTTCGGAAAATGTTGTTATCGGTATTTCTAAAATAAATGAAAAGGAGTATGAATTGAACCTAAAAGACCCTATGCCACAATATATCAGGAATAAAAATGTCATTGAAAACATTACTTGGACCCCTGATGTCCATATAAAAGGGACAACGGTTACACATATTCCCACACGGGGAATTCTGATAACCACCCGGAGTAAAGTAGTCGTGGAGAAGAACGAATTTCTCAGGACGCACATGAGCGCTCTTTTAATTGCCGATGATGCCAATAACTGGTATGAGTCGGGATATGTACGGAATATGACGATAAAACACAATAGGTTTATTGAATGTGGGAGCCCGGTGATAAACATTTACCCTGAAAATTCGTTAGTAAAAAAGGGACAGTATGTTCATAAAAATATTCGCATTGATGATAATTATTTTCTTGTGAAAAGATTGCCTGTTTTATCTGTGAAAAGTACTTCAAACATAACATTCACCGGGAATGTTATCGATGGTTCGGGTAAAGATAAGGTCAAGGATATTTTATCGTTAAAATCATGTGGAAATGTTAAGACAGAAGATAATAAGTTGAAATAGTTTATGTTTTTTTATCTACAGCTTTGTTGGAATTATTATTAAAAGTTGGATCAATATGTTTTACAGGATTTTATTTATTTCGTTTTTTTTGATAGCTGGTTTTTCGTCTCAAGCTCAGAGTTTCCCGGACAGATCGGATGTTGCAAATGAAAAGAGTGCTGCTCCCGGGCAATGCCGTATGACGGCCAGGGTGGTTAAAATTTTACCTCGATGCAGAAAAATATCGAAACAAAAATGCAGTAATTCGCCGTGTTTTGTTAAGATAAAGGTGATGAAGATAAACGCATATGGAAGTGCTTTCCCCGTTAAGTTTCATGAAAAACAGAAGTTGATGGTGAAACTTATTGACGCCGAACAGAGTAAAACGAAAAAAGAAAAGTTGAAAAGGGGTGAAAAAATTATTGCTACTATTAAAGCAAAACAGGCTATGAACAGAAGTGATACGGATCTTTTAATGGTAAGTTACCAAAGGGAGCCGTAAAAAGGGTTGAATTTTAGTAAAACCAAAAAAACAAATTTATGAAATGGTATAAGAATGTTTTAGTCGTATTTCTTGTCATTTTGGCAGGAGGATTTTCTGTGTTTGCTCAGAACAGAAAAGAAATAAAGGACGATCCGATAAACAGGGAGATTTACGAAACAAAAAGACTTGTTGATCCTGTTACGGGAAAAATACCCAAGAACATCCGGGAACGAGAATTGCAATTTTCGAGAACCATAACTTCGGGAGGGTTAAAAAGCATAAATGCAACAGGATGGATAAACCGGGGGCCCTTTAATGTCGGGGGACGAACACGTGCTATTGCAGTTGATGTGAATAACGAAGATATCATACTTGCCGGTGGTGTATCAGGTGGTATGTGGCGGTCGACCGACGGCGGTTCGTCATGGACACTGACCACGGCTCCCGACCAGCTTCACAGTGTTACTGCCATTGCACAGGATAACAGGGCCGGGCATACAAATACTTTTTATTATGTAACAGGGGAGTATCTCGGAAATTCGGCATCTGCAACGGGTGCTTCCTTCAAAGGTGATGGGGTTTTTAAATCTGATGATGGAGGCCAGACATGGACACAGCTTGAATCAACGGTTTCAGGAACACCTGAAGATTTTGATCAATATTTTGATTATTGTTGGAATGTCAAGGTCTCACCGGCAACAGGTTCTGTTTTTGTTGCTACATATGGTGCTATAAAACGTTCACAGGACGGTGGTGACACATGGAAAACAGTTTTTGAATCAAATACTAATGGCAATTACTCTTATGCTACTGATGTTGAAGTGAGTTCAACAGGGGTGGTTTATGCAGCCTTCAGCAGTGAAGGGGATAAACACGGGTTTTACAGGTCTGATTCCGATGGTGACGAAAACTCCTGGACAGAGATAACACCCAATACTTTTCCTAAAGATTATGAAAGGACAGTAATCGCCATTGCGCCTTCAAATGAGAATGTAGTATACTTTCTGACGCACAATGGAGGTGAAAATGCGGATGGTCATAATTTGTGGAAATATGTTTATGATCCTGATAATGATAACTATACCTGGTCAGATCTTTCTTCAAATATACCTGATGAAAATGGCAAAACAGGATCTTTTGATTCACAGGGTGGATATGATCTTCTGATAAAGGTAAAGCCGGATGATGATAAGTTTGTGATTATTGGCGGGACTGATCTGTGGAGGTCCACTGACGGGTTTTCTTCAACAAGTAATTATTCAAAGATTGGAGGTTACAAACCGACAAATAATATATATGAAATTTATACTAATCATCATGCTGACCAGCACTCTCTTGTGTTCTTTAAAACTGATGCCAAAAAAGTTATCTCCGGACATGACGGAGGGCTGAGCCTTACTAATGACATAACAAAAACTACAGAGGAAAGTGATCAGGAAACGGTTATATGGTCATCATTGGATGCCGGATATCTCACTACTCAGGCATATGCCGTGGCAATGAATATGGATGATTATGGTGATGTAGCTATAATTTCAGGTTTTCAGGATAACGGTACGTTTTATATAAATGATGACAATGAACAGGGAAACTGGTCAAATGTCAACGGAGGGGACGGAGGTTACTGTGCGATAGCCGACAATGGTAATTCTTTGTATTCTTCTTCACAAAACGGAACTGTTTACCGGGATTGGGACGGTAAATGGACTCGTGTTGATCCTGACGGGGCTACAGGACAGGATTTCATAAATCCCTTCATCCTTGATCCAAATGATAATAAGATCATGTATTATCCTGCGGGTGAATTTATGTGGCGGAATTCCGATTTAACAGCCATTGCGGCATATAATGACGACCCGACTACACAAAATTGGTCTAAACTGACAAATTCTCAAGTTGCCGGAAGTGTGATAACAGCACTGGATGTTTCGGATGAACCTGCTAATATTCTTTACTTCGGTACGGACCAGGGCAAGGTTTACAAAGTAGAAAATGCCAATACCGGGGATCCTGTAAAAACGGATATCACAGGTGATAATTTCCCAAACGATGCTAATGTGGGTTGTGTAAAAGTAAATCCGTATGATGCCAATGAAGTGCTTGTTTCGTTTACAAATTATGAAGTGGTCAGTATCTGGCATACATCTGATGGAGGAAATACGTGGGGATCTGTTAGCGGTAATCTTGAAGAAAATGTTGACGGTTCAGGAAGCGGGCCGTCGGTGCGATGGGTAGAGATACTGAAGAAACATGACAATACCAAGATATACTTTGCAGGTACAAGTACCGGGTTGTATTCAACAACATTATTTAATGGAAATAATACACAATGGAAAAATGAAAGCCCTGACCTGATAGGCAATGTTATTGTGGACATGGTGAAGGTCAGGAAGGATGGTACGGTGCTGGCAGGCACTCACGGTAACGGAGTTTACAGTGCAAAATTTGATGTTACAAATGCTATACGTGATCACAGGACTGATAATGTGAATGCCCGTATTTATCCGAATCCGTCTACCGGTATTTTTACTATAGATGTTCAAAGTGATATGCCTGATGATTATAAGGTTGTAATTTTCAATATGTCAGGCCAGGCAGTTTATTACAGCAACCTAAAATCAATCGGAAATATTCATCAGGATATCAACCTTACATCACAGCCAAAAGGAGTTTACAATGTTCAGATAATGAAAGGGGAGAAGGCATTTACCTACAAACTTGTTTTAAGGTAATAAATTATAGTCGGGGCGCGATTTCAATTCGCACTCCGACTATTTTTAAATCGCGTCCCTGCCTTGCTATTACTTGAAAGTATCGTTTATCTCACTTAGGTTTTCCCACCACTGTTCTTTAGGCCTGAAATATTCCAGACTGACCTGACGTGGCAGGTTCTCTATTTTTTCTTCTTTCAGCTTGCCATCCTTAAACCCTACGCCGATATAACTTTTTTCATCGCTGTTGATATTTCTTTCGATAAAATCAACTGCTTTAACCGACAATCGAGTAGCAAGTACCCTGTCTGATGCACTTGGTGTTCCGCCCTGTTGGAGATGGCCAAGGATGGCCTGGCGTACGTCGAATACATCGCCGCCCTCTTCTTCGTACAATGACGACAGGAAGTTGGTAGTGTATATCTTGTTGGCAAATTCGTTGCGGATGACAAGTCCTAGTCGTTTACCTTCTTTAAACCTTTCCACAAGCATTTTTACATCTTCCTGAAGGTCTTTAAGGTGAATGCCCTTTTCGTGGATGTAAACCCTTTCTGCTCCTGTGGCGAGGCCGCTTAACTGAGCGAGGAACCCGCAATATCTTCCGAACACCTCCACAACAAAGGTACGAGTAGTGGCAACTGCCGATTCTTTTATCTTATCGATGGCATCCACAATGTTGTTCAGGGCAGTATCGGAACCGATACAGAAGTCCGTTCCGGGAAGGTTGTTATTGATGGTAGCAGGAATACAGACAGAAGGGATATCGAATGCCGGAAAATCACTTTTTCGCTGGAACATGCGGTATGCATTTACATAGGCAGTACTTCCGCCTATCACTATCATACCGTCTATCTTCCATTTCTCCATATTTTTGGCCATCTCGTAAAAGTTACTTCCTTCCACAAGCATTCTGTTTGTTCCCAGGAACGATCCTCCCTCCGAGGCCCAGTCTTCAACTTCCATCCAGTCCATTGGCCTGAAATCGCCCTCTACAAGCCCTTTGAAACCGTTTTGCACTCCGTAGATATTATGACCGCTTTCAAGGGCCATTCTTACGGTAGTTCTCACAGCTGCGTTCATTCCCGGGGCCAGACTGCCGGCATTGAGGACTATAAGGTTCAGCTTGCCGTCGGTCTGTTTATCTTTCGACGGGAAAGCCTGTGCCAGTGTCTTGAATGTTTTTAGTTCATCACCGAAATAGCCGCCCCTTAGCTCAATTGCTTTGCTAAAGTTCCCTTCTTTGATGTACTGAGCTATGGAACGGGTTTTCTCAATACTTTTCATCAGGGAAAGAGCTGTGACCTTGTTTTTTTGAAGTCCGATGATCTTGGATTCTTCATCATCAGAGTCTATCAGGTGTTTTACAGCGGCATAACCGAGTACAATGCTCATGTACCTGTCGAAAGCAGTGGGAGAGCCGCCTCGCTGAACATGGCCGAGGATGGTCAGCCTGACATCCACTTTCAGATGCTCTTTCAACTTTTCTACCACATCGGTGCTTTTTATCGGGTTGCCATGTTTGTCGATGGCGCCTTCGGCAACTATCACGAGGCTTTTCTTTTTGCCTGCTTTTCGGCCTTCGGCAAGATAATCGCACATTGTTTTGCCCCAGTTGTCTGCTACGGGAGGTTGTTCCGGGATTAGGACATAATCGGCACCTGTGGCTATGGCGCTGAAAAGTGCGAGGTAACCGCAGTTACGTCCCATGACCTCCACAACAAAGGTACGCTCATGGCTGGCAGCAGTACTTGAAATAGCGTCAATGGCATCAATGATGCGGCGTAAAGCTGTATCGGCACCAATGGTCATATCTGTTCCTGACAGGTCATTGTCGATGGAACCTACAAGTCCTACTATTTTAAGCTTGGGATGCCTGTCAGCCTGCTCGCGGTTTATCTCATTCTTTTCAACAAGTTCGTTAAGCAGATCCTGCCATTCTTCCCTGAAGATATTTGCCCCGGTAAGGCTTCCATCACCTCCGATGATCACCAGGTTATCTATCTTTCGTTCCACAAGATTTTTTGCCGCTATTAGTCTGCCTTCTCGTTCGCGAAATCTGTGACAGCGTGCTGTGCCAAGTGCTGTACCGCCTTTGTGAAGTATTCCGCCCACATCATCACTTGTCATTCTTTTTATCATGTCTCCGCCTTCAACCATTCCTTTGTAACCCTGATAGATGGCAAAGACTTCAATGCCTGATTTACAGGCAGTTTTTACTACTGCGCGAACAGCTGCATTCATTCCGGGAGCATCACCTCCACTTGTCATTACTCCTATGTTGTTTATCGTTTTTTCAGCCATGAGTTCTCTGTTTTTATGCAACAGGTAAATTTATCAATATTTTTTGATTCAACCTAAATTTTGGTGACGGGTTCAGGGAAATCGCTTTTAAAAATACACAAGAACGATTACGGATGAACGGATTTAATCAGCAATCGTTTTTGTAAGCATTGGCGTGAAACCAGACACTGCAAAT
>JALVJU010000511.1 GCA_027034005.1 Marinilabiliaceae bacterium | reverse complement strand
CCGGGTGTTGCCATTGATGACAATGTGCTTGAGCACAAAGAGAACAATTTTCTTGCGAGTGTTCACATCGATAAAAAGGTCATTGGGATCTCATTTCTCGATATCTCTACGGGTGAGTTTCTGATGGCAGAGGGCGATGCTGCCTACGTTGATAAGCTGATTTCAAGTTTTAATCCTAAGGAGGTTCTTTACGAGAAAGGGAAAAGAAGCCAGTTTGAGGCTCTTTTTGGAACCAAATTTTATACTTATGCCGTTGATGACTGGGCCTTTTCCGAAGATTCTGCACACGAACGCCTTTTGAAACATTTTGAGACAACTTCGCTGAAGGGGTTTGGGGTGCACAATCTAACTTATGGAATTACTGCCGCAGGGGCCATCCTGCACTATCTTGACCTGACACAGCACAATAAAGTGAAACACATAACCGGGCTATCGCGAATTGATGAAAGCCGGTTTGTTTGGCTCGACAAGTTTACAGCCCGCAACCTTGAACTCTTGCATTCGAACGGGGAAGAGGGGCGTTCTCTTGTTGATGTACTTGATGAGACATATACCCCAATGGGGGCAAGGCTTCTGAGAAGATGGGTGTCACTGCCGTTGAAGAGTGTCAAAAGTATAGAAGACCGTCTTTCGGTCGTTGAATATTTTTTCAAGGATACGGAGCTGGCAGATGTTATTTCTGAGTCGATACAGCCAATGGGCGATCTTGAACGGCTTGTGTCGAAAGTTGCTGCCGGAAAACTCAATCCACGTGAGATGGTACAACTGAAAAATGCCCTTTTTGCCATCGATCCGGTCAAAGAGGGATGTCTTGCTGCCGATAATCAGTCATTGAAGCACATCGGCGATCAGCTCAACGGGTGCAAAGAGATACGGGAGCGCATTGCAAGGGAGATAGAGCCTGATCCACCGGCCATGGTCAGCAAAGGGAAAGTAATTCGTCAAGGCGTTTCTCCGGAACTTGACGAACTGCGTGATATTGCTTATTCGGGCAAAGATTATCTTGCTAATCTGCAGTCGCGTTTAAGCGAGGAGACCGGGATACCGAGTATCAAGATAAGTTTTAACAATGTGTTTGGTTACTATATTGAAGTAAGGAACACGCATAAAGATAAGGTGCCTGAAACATGGATACGAAAGCAGACGCTTGTGAATGCCGAGCGGTATATCACGGAAGAGCTGAAAGAGTACGAATCGAAGATACTTGGCGCCGAGGAGAAGATATTGACCATCGAGGCACGTCTATTCAACGATCTGCTCATGGCGCTCCAGGAATACATACAGGCAATCCAGCTTAATGCCGGTTTGCTTGCCAGGCTTGATGTCCTTCTTTCATTCAACCGGCTGGCTGTTAAGAACCGGTATGTGCGTCCTGTCGTTAACGATTCTTTGGCCATTGACATTAAAGCAGGCCGTCACCCGGTGATAGAGCAACAATTGCCTCTGGGCGAGGAGTACATTCCCAACGATCTTTTCCTGGATAACGATACGCAGCAGATAATCATTGTTACGGGGCCAAATATGGCAGGTAAGTCTGCTTTGTTGAGGCAGACTGCCCTGATAGTCCTGATGGCCCAGATCGGTTGTTTCGTGCCGGCAGAGTCTGCTTCGATAGGTGTCGTTGACAAGATATTCACACGTGTGGGGGCATCCGATAACATTTCAGGCGGCGAATCGACATTCATGGTTGAGATGAACGAGGCGGCTAGCATACTGAACAACATTTCGAAACGCAGTCTTGTGCTGTTCGATGAGCTGGGACGCGGCACAAGTACTTACGATGGTATATCCATTGCCTGGTCCATTGTGGAGTATATTCATGAGAATAAAAGGGCTCAGGCCAAGACTTTGTTTGCCACGCATTACCATGAACTGAACGAGATGGAGAAGACCTACGACCGTTGTAAGAACTACAATGTTTCTGTCAAGGAGGTTGACAACAAAGTCATTTTTTTACGTAAGTTGAAACGTGGAGGAAGTGAGCACAGTTTCGGTATCCATGTGGCCCGTATGGCAGGAATGCCCAAGAGCGTTGTGAAAAGGGCGGAGGAGGTACTGAAAGAGATGGAGAAAACACATCGTAAGGGAAAACTATCCAAGCCAATGGACGATATTGCATCGAACCGGGAAGGAATACAACTCAGCTTCTTCCAGCTTGACGACCCTGTTCTAAAACAGATACGTGATGAGATAATCCATATCGACATCAACAACCTTACACCTGTTGAGGCTCTGAACAAACTAAACGAGATCAAGAAACTGATAGGGGTGAAGTAGTAACGGGAAAGGATCAGGATAAAATAAACGCTCGAATGACCTGCGGTCGATTCGAGGTTTTTAAAGACATTCATTCGTCAGTCAGCCGACTGACAATGAATCGTCAAAACCAACCGTAATCTACAGAGTAACAGGCCGGCAAAATACCATTCCTGCTTTGCTCAAATCTCTTGATTAATATTTTATATGTGAAAATCAGTTTTATCAGTGAGATCTGTATCCAATACCACAGTTCTGGATCTTGCTTTTTTTCTGCTTTAAAAACTTTCTAACTTTTAAACTTTCCAACTTTCAACTTATTATGACTTGTATTTTACGATATGCTTGGTTACTTTTATGGGAGTCGTAAATGATCACAAAATCACGGTCTCATGGATAAAAAGATATTTGGTTTGTTTTTATGGGGGATAATTGTGTCGGGATTGATTAATGCCCAGGAATTAAACAAAAAAGTATTCTCACAAGAAGCCGGAAAAGAGATACTGCTCGGTAAAGGCACAAAGGCAGGTATGCAGCAGGAACCTTTCAAAAAATGGTTTGATGAAGAGTACAAAGCATATCAGGTGAATGACAGCCTGACAAGGATATTAAAAGGAACCCTTCTTTCCGGTATGGATATCATGGTCATACTTGGGACATGGTGTTCCGACAGCCAAAGAGAAGTGCCGCGTTTTTTTAAAGTTGCCGATGGGATAAAAATTCCGGATGAAAATATTAAATTCATCTACGTTGACAGGGATAAAACGGTTCCGGGAAT
>JALVJU010000510.1 GCA_027034005.1 Marinilabiliaceae bacterium | reverse complement strand
GCACGGTTGAGAAAAGAAATATAGAACCCAAATAAATGAAGATCTTTTCGAAGATAATTTCTGTAATTTTTCATCCTTTATTTGTCCCTACCATGGGACTTTTTCTGATATTCAACATTGGCGATCAGGCTGCTTATGTTCCCCTTCCTGTAAAACGGATTGTTTACACTGCGGTCTTTGTGACTTCATGCATTCTTCCGCTTAGTATTACACCCCTGCTGCTGGTTTTGAAAAGAATAAAGTCTCTGAGGATGGAAACCAAGGAGGAGAGGCTGTGGCCCATGTTGATCACAGGCCTGTTCTTCATCACCGGATATTATCTGTTGTCATTTATTCCTGCAATCCCCGGCTTGATCCTCAATTATATCCTGGCAACAATAATCACGATCTTTGTATCGCTTGCGATAACCTATTTTTGGAAGATCAGTGTACACATGATAGGTATGGGAGGCCTGACGGGAGGTTTACTGGCATTTGCATATATTTTCGGCCTTGATATCCATGTGCTTTTCTCTCTGGTGATAATTGTTTCAGGACTATTGGGCATGGCAAGACTATACCTCAATGTTCATACACCTGCACAGGTCTATGCCGGGTATCTGCTGGGCTTTTCCATAGTTTTCCTTTTTGTAGCATTTATGCCGTAAAGGATAGCTGGTGAAAATAATAACGGGAGCATGATCTAAACCATACTCCCGTAATTCATGAAATTATTTGTGTCATTAATGGTTATAAACCTCGTAAAGGGCTTCTGAAACGTTGATAATATAATCAGCAAGCTTTTCACATTCGGAGAACAGGTCATTGTAAATGATGCCCGTATCATACTTGTAAACTTCATTTCTGAGATTATCAAGATGCTCGGCCTTCAGCTGGTTCCGGTATGCATTGATCTCGGTTTCCAGCTCCTGTGCTTTTCTGAAATTAATGTTATCTGATTCCTCGTTAAGGTTATCTATCATTATCTCCAGGGCCTCGTCCACAAGGTCAAACATCAGTTCCAGTTTTTTCATTATCTCTGGAGTGAATTTGATTCTTCGTTCTTTCATCCTGTGGATTGTACGGGCAAGGTTAAAGTTACTGTCCCCTATACTCTCAAGGTCACTGACAAGTTTCATTATCGATCTGGCCTGACGCCTTCCGGTATCACTCAATCTACCCTGGTTCACCATGGATATGTAATTGGCAATCTCAACTTCCACTTCATCCGATATCCTTTCATATTTTTCGATCTTCGCATACAGCTTTGTGAATTTGGCATCATCGGTAGTGTGGATAAGTTTGCGTATGAAACCAAACATCTTTTTGGTATGTTTGGCAAAGAACTGAACCTCTTTTTTAGCCTGGAACAATGAAAGCTCAGGAGTTGAAAGCAACCCTGTTGTGATGTACTGCAGCTTGAATTCCTCTTCGTCATCATCTTTCGATGGTATTATTTTCTCCACAACAGTTTTGAACACAGGTATAAACCATACGAAAATTAAAACATTTATAACGTTGAAAGAGGTATGGAATATAGATAGAGCTATAGGAATGGCAGCAGGGTCATCATAAGGTGAAATACCGCCCTGATTTACAACAAATGAGTCGATGGTATTGACGAAAGGATGAAAAATGACGAGCATCCATGCCACCCCAAGCATATTGAACATGAAGTGAACAAAGGCAGCCCGTTTTGCGGATGTGTTACCCACCGCTGCAGCAATATTGGCAGTGATGGTTGTGCCTATATTCTCTCCCATGATCATCGCCGCTGCCAGAGGGAAATCTATCCATCCTTGGTTACACATTACAAATGTGAGGGCCATGGTGGCACTTGATGATTGAATTATGATTGTCAGAAGGGTTCCAATACCAAGGAAAAGCAGTACTGACCAAAAGCCAAGGTGTGTGTATTCAGAGAAAAAGCCGAGTATTTCGGGATTCTCTTTAAGGTTAGGTACAG
Source organism: Marinilabiliaceae bacterium (assembly GCA_027034005.1). Lineage (GTDB taxonomy): Bacteria > Bacteroidota > Bacteroidia > Bacteroidales > Marinilabiliaceae > JAADEM01. The sequence goes on along the minus strand of JALVJU010000510.1, from coordinate 22,797 downwards.
AACCTTTAAGAGCCTCAAGTCCCATGAAAAGCAGAGCAAATCCTATTATGAACTCACCCCATGTTTTACGTTTGGTGTTTTTTGAGAAAATCAGTGGCAGGCTTATTCCTATCAGCGGGAAAGCATAAGCACTTATGCTGACCTTGAATCCCAGGAAGGAAATTAACCAGCCTGTAACCGTTGTTCCAATGTTGGCCCCCATAATGACGCCGATTGACTGGGTTAGGTTTAAAAGCCCTGCGTTTACAAAACTTACCACCATTACTGTTGTTGCCGATGACGACTGAATGATTGCAGTAACAAGAAATCCGGTAAGTACTCCGAGGAATCGGTTTGATGTCATGGACGCAAGGATCGTCCTCATACGTGAACCTGCAACACGTTGCAGTGCTTCACTCATCATCTTCATACCAAACAAGAAAAGGCCAAGGGATCCTACCAGTGTCAGGAAGTCAAAAAAAGAATAGTTCATGGGTTTGAATACTTATAGTTAACTCAGTATTATAAAAATTAAAGTGACTATTTGTTGTGCAAATATCTGAAAAAAAACACAATTCGTTGTAATAAATACTTAATCTTTTGATTGCAACTATTATCTTCTGTGTTTTCGGGTTTTATATTTGTTTTTAAAATAGTATTTTCATCGCTTCATATTTCATATTAAAAGCAGCGTATGTACCTTTCCGGCATTGATGCCTCCATTATCATCGGATATCTTCTCCTCACAGTCCTCATAGGTTTCTGGATATCGAAAAAAGCCTCTGCAAATCTGGATTCCTATTTCCTTGGGGGAAAATCACTACCCTGGTATCTTCTCGGACTTTCCAATGCATCAGGGATGTTCGACATCACCGGAACAATGTGGATGGCGTCTATCATGTTCATTTATGGCGTGAAGAGTGTTTTTATAACGTGGCTGTGGCCGGTGTGGAATCAGATAGTGCTGATGGTATTCCTTGCTGTGTGGATGAGAAGATCAAATGTGCTTACCGGGGCCGAGTGGCTGAAGACCAGGTTTGGTAACAGTACCGGGGCAAAACTGTCGCACATGAGTGTTGTTGTCTTTGCGCTGGTAGCAGTAATAGGTTTCATCGCTTACTCATTTGAAGGGATAGGAAAATTTTCCGAGATGTTTCTTCCGTGGGATGTCTCATTCGACCTGTTTGGGATGCATTTCCCGTCCGAAAGGGTATATGCCCTGATAATCATGGGCGTGACTACACTCTATGTAGTGAAGGGCGGTATGTACAGTGTGGTTTTGACGGAAGTGCTTCAGTTCATTGTAATGACCATTTCATGTATTATTATAGGTGTTATCGCTATCAACATGGTGACACCCGAACAGTTGCAAGCCGTTGTGCCTGAGGGATGGAAAAGTTTGTGGTTCGGATGGGAATTGGATATCGAGTGGACAAAGCTTCCGGAGCATGTTAATGCTGCACTGAATGCCAAGATAGGCAGTGACGGCTATGAACTGGTTACCATTTTTATAATGATAATGATATTCAGGGGTATCCTTGTCAGTATAGCAGGACCGGTGCCGGGATACGACATGCAGCGCATCCTTGCCACACGTACCCCGAAAGAGTCGGCAATGATGAGCGGCTTTGTGTCGCTTGTACTGTTTATCCCGCGGTACCTGATGATAGCGGGCCTGGCGGTAATAGCGCTTGTTTATTTTCAGCCTGAATCCTTACTTACCAACGGAGGGCTGGATTTTGAAAAGGTATTGCCTTTTGCACTGAGTAAATTCATGCCGGTGGGAGTACTTGGTATAATACTTGCCGGGCTGATAGCTGCCTTCATGTCAACTTTTGCGGCTAATGTGAACGCTGGCCCGGCATACATCGTAAATGATATCTACAAAAAATTCATCAACCCTGATGCAGACAGTAAAACATTGGTGCGCCTCAGTTACTGGGCTTCATTGCTGATGGTGGTGATAGGCGTTGGCGTGGGGTTCATGGTCTCATCCATAAATGATATTTTACAGTGGATCACTGCTGCTTTGTTTGGTGGATATGCTGCGGCGAATTTTCTGAAATGGATTTGGTGGAGGTTTAACGGGTACGGATATTTCTGGGGCATGGTGACCGGCCTTGTAATATCATTGCTGGTGCCAAAACTTTTTCCCGATCTTTCGGTGATACTGGCTTTCCCGCTGGTCATACTTCCCGTTTCCACTATTGGGTCGGTGCTTGGCTGTCTTCTGACGCTGCCCGATGATATTGAAGTGCTGAAAAGTTTTTACAAGTCGGTAAAGCCGTGGGGATACTGGGAGCCAGTTTTAAAAGAGATAAGAAAGGAAGATCCGGGATTCCGGCCGAATAAGAATTTTAAAAGGGATATGCTGAACACTGCCATTGGAACGATCTGGCAAATGGCGCTGATAGTCATGCCAATTTATTTGGTGCTGAGGGATATGAAAAATATGACTATAGCAATAGCTGTGATAATTGTTACATCAGTAATACTAAAGTATAACTGGTACGATAAGCTGGAAGAGGAGTGAGAGTAGTTTGTTTAAAAACTGAGAAAACCATTGTGCCTTTCCAAATGCACGAGGCATTTGGAAATACAATTGGTCATTAAATTCGTCCGTTACTACATTTTAGGGTGCAGTAAAATAAGAAAAGCGGAAAGATCAATCTTATAAAACAATTATAAGTGTTACAAGAGCAAGGATAAACACTTGCAATAAAAGAAAACGTACGGGAATATCTATTCCTTTGAATCCTCTTGTTAAGGCTGCTGCCATTTTTGCGCCCATTTTAGCAATTGTTTTGGTTAAACTTCAATTAATTGTGACAAAATGAAGTAGAGCTCTAATCATGTTGTATTTGTTTAGACGTAATTTTTTTTAAAAGGTTGCAGTTTTTTTTATTTTTTTTGAAAAGATTTTCTGATTATCAGATTAATATGTAAAATAAAGAAAGAATGTGTGGCTGTTTTTACAGCTTTTTCATGTAGTAACGATGAAGGTGTGGGATTATTGTGTAGTATATAAAATTTATAATATGTTGAATAAAAAATGAGCAGGAAAATATATTTTCTACTTCTTTAAAGATCTCTTAGTTCAGATTTGTCCAGGATGTGCCATAGTAAACTTTTAGTTTGTGGTCGGTACTGTCGTAATAAACTTTGGCCATTAGTTCGTCTACGGTCATTTTCTCTACTATTTTAAATGCAGCCTAATGTGCCTTCTTCAATAACTTGATTTATTTTAGTTAGGATTCTAAAGTGTATGTTGCAGACATGTATTAAAGGTCGTCATTTTCACTTGAAAATGGTGATAAAAAGATGAAGCTATGCAGTTAGCCATATGCGATACTAACCCAATATAATATTTTGTTTTTATCAATAAAATTAACCCGCTTTATTCACACAAAAATTAAGTTAATTGTATGAATGTACAATGGTTAGGGGGATGAAAAGCAGGCAACCCTTCCGAAACAAGTTCGGGACAAGCTGATTTAGTAATGCCCAAATTTGGGTGTTTATAAAACGACCAAATTTGTTGGCAGTACTTAATCGTAGAAAATTTGTGAATTTTCCGGGTTAATCTATAATTCTTTTACCGAGGCATAACTAAAACCTTGGATAATCATTGTTCTGTTATTGCCTGATACATATATTATTCTTAACTCAACCTGAACATCCGTTGTAGGAGTGAAAATATAGTATGCTCCTGTATTTCCCTCTTTCGTATTTGACGAATTGATATAACCCAAACTACCAATTCTTTCATTGTTGGTTAGGTCATACCAAGAGAATGTTATTTCAATATTATCATTTAGCTCTCTAAACAGTATCATTGAAGAAAGTTCGTATGTCTTATTCGCATGCAACGTAATTAGGTTATAGTTATTAGTGGGCAGGTTTCCTTGAGGATTGTAAAACTTAATATAATCTCCTGCACTAAAACTTTCTTCTTGATTCGTACCTTCTTGTGTCTTAAGTAGTACAAAACACCAATCCTTTTTAATAGTTAATTCAGATAAATTTATTTTTGCTGTATCGTTAGTTAAACTTAATGTGTCATTTTTTAACGAGAGATGTTGTATTTCATTTGTAATATCTCCATCAACCTCCTCTTTTACAAACTGCGTTGTTGTGTCCAAAACGGCTGTTACCGTATCTTTAATGTTTCCTGTAAAAGAATTTGCTTTCTTTGCATACAGCGCATACGGCACACTCAACAACTGGCTTGTGCCGGTAATGGTGTAGCTTGTTCCTCCTGCCGGGTCTGTTTCTGTTTTGATGAAGTATGGCCCTGCCGACCAGTCTATAGCTGTGAAATCTCCGGATACAACTGTTCCCCCTCCGATTTCAATAGAAACTAACCCGTTGGCATTAGTCGTGGGCGTTTGCGTTTCAACATAAACCGCCGTACCGTCAGCTGCACCCTGAAGGATACTGATCTGCATTCCGATCTGCGTATCTGTTACAAGGTCGTTGTTTGCATCACGCACTACTGCCTGATAGCTCATCTTTTTCAGGACTTTGTGCGAAAATTGTTGCAGTAAACAAAACTGCTGCGAAAATTGTAAGTATTCGTTTCATTTAGGTATTGTTTATAAATGATAAAATGACAAATATGAATGTTAATAAGGGATTTAATCTTTTACGCAACGGACATAAAAGCCATTTGACTTGTCATAATAGGCGTTAGAGCTGACACCTTCGCTATAATAGTATATGTTACATTGGAACGCACAAACATCTGTATCCTCTGTACTACTCCACCAAAAGCAATACTCACCAATTTGTCCGAAAGTTTCACCAAAATCAGGAAGAATGGATAAGCGACGACCACCAGGAATTGCAGAAAAACCACTGCTATTATCAGCTCCTAAATTAGGACTTTTCCAATGGTATGTTCCTGTTTCTTTCATTTTACCTCCGGCTACACTTCTTCCTCCCAAATAATCAAATAAAGTTGTCCATTCTGCATCAGTTGGCAAATGCCATCCATCCGGACATATACCCTGGTTTGGATTATTATCTCTTTCCCAGTTATCACCAATTGCAGCTGCATAGGTGTATAAAGCTCCGTAATCACTATTATTGTCATTATTATAAAAACAATAAGCATCATCGGTATTGTTTGGTTCCAAATCTGCCCAGATTGTATCATTCGGTGTGTAAGGTATGGGATCACCATTTGGATAATGAGTTACCTTCAAGTCTTCTGCCATCCAAATTTGGTTGCCTATTTTTACAGTCTTGTATACATTTCCATCAATATCCTTAACGGTTGTAAAGCCATTCGGAAATCCGGAAAGTGATTTGACAGAATCAATACGTACTCCTCCTATTCTGGCGGGGTCATCAACCCCGCCAATCTTAACTATATTTTGACTAAAAACTGTGAGTGTCAAGAATATATTTAGTTCAACTGCTAAAATACTTTTCAATGAACTGATCATTGTATTTCAATTAGCATCAGGTTAGGAGTGAAATAGATCATGTCAGGAGAAACAGCAACACCTAATATTTGGACCTGCTGGCCTGATGCCGAAGGTTTGGTCTGGGTGATCTCTCCTGTAGTAGGCGATACATAAACGAAACCTCCCGTTGTCCATGCCCAATTTTCATCCTTGATTAATCCATGTAACAATATCTCTTTATCACCTGTTCCTGATTCTACGGCAAGAGCAACACATGGCATTTTAGCCACATCATCTGCATCAGCCTCTTGCAGTGTTCCGTCACTTGCAACATACAAAGCAGCTCCAAATCCTGTGCTGTTTGCTGAAACCGGAGCAACAACTGTCATTCCGCTTGATGATTGATTGGCTAGATCTCCTGTAATGCGGATGTTATGGGATAAATTTACATTATCGTTAATGTAAACAGGATTGTTGAATTGTGATGATTGTTGAGTTTGTAAGATGTATTCCGGTGTGTTGCCGTTTGTACCGTCGTGTCCGTTGCCGGAAGCATCAGTGACAGAAGAGTTGCTTATTTCGGAAGAGAAGAAAACAGCATTATTTGTATCGAGGTGTCCGTCATAATTCTGTATCTCTTCCTGTGTAAGAACTCTTTGCAGCCATACCTGGTTGGCTATCACGATGCTTGTCTCCGAATAAAGATCTCCTTTCCCTCTGGAGGGATCCACATCCTGGCCGCCCCAGAACATGTTGTTTGTATTGCCGGAATCGTCCTGAGGGGCAATACCTGTATGCTGACCAACAAGTGTTCCGTCAACATACAATTCCAATGTTTGTGTTGAAGCATCGTATTGAAGACAGATATCATACCACTGGTCTTCATTAAAAGTGCCGGAGTAATCTATGTCCTTCCATCCGCCTTTTTGAACCCAAGCATAAACCTGATCAGATTTGATCTGGATAGCAATGTCACCATCTTTGTCCTGCCATGCTTTGCCCCTGAAGAAATGCCATCCTCCGTCGGCTCCCGTGCCTACAGGCATCTTTACACGCTCAATTACAGCCCAACTGGAACTGTTTGTGAAGTTTGTGAATGTTCCGAAGTTCACATAGTCTTCATCATTTTTATTTAAACTGACAACATAAGAGGAGTCTATATGAGAATCTACGGGAGCATTTTCTATTTCGTCATAGTCAATGCCTCCATCTATACTGTCGGCTGTTTTTGCATAAAGCGCATACGGAGCACTCAGCAACTGGCTTGTGCCTGTAATTGAGTAATTTGTTCCTCCTGCCGGGTCTGTTTCTGTTTTGATGAAGTATGGCCCTGCCGACCAGTCGATTGCTGTGAAATCTCCTGATACAACTGTTCCGCCTCCGATTTCAACAGAGACCAATCCGTTGTCGTTGGTCGTGGGCGTTTGTGTTTCAACATAAACGGCCGTGCCGTCTGCTGCACCCTGAAGGATGCTTATCTGCATTCCTACCTGTGTGTTTGTAACAAGGTCGTTACTTGCATCACGTACTACTGCCTGATAACTCATTTTTTCAGGAACCTGAGCGAAAATTGTTGCAGTTAATAAAACTGCTGCGAAGATTGTAAATATTCGTTTCATTTTTATATATTTTTTATATCGTCATTGTGATGAGTGAAAGCGAAGAAGCGATCTGTTCAACTATCTGAGATTACTTCATCCTGTAAAGCGGGATTCAATGACGTGTTTGATTATTTTTTAATGATCTTAAAAGTTTTTATCTCTTTGTTTCCTTCAATTATCTTAAGGAAATACACAGATGGAGAAAGTGCCTGCATATTGATAGGCACCTCCGGCCCGGACATTTTATTTCCTGTTATCAGTTTTCCGTTGATATCGAAAAGCCGGTAGGAGATATTTTCCGGATCTCGCTGTCCGATCTTTAACCTGAGAATGTCCTTCACCGGATTTGGGTAAGCCATAATGAGAATAACATCTTCGGTGTTTTTCATTGCGGTAGGTACCGAGATCTCGTAAGGCTGCTGTACCCCTTGAGCCACTGAACCGTTAGTTCCGGTTGCAGTAGTGTACACTACCTGACCCACGGAGTAGCTGATACTTCCTCCGCTTCCGGAAGCATCACCGCCGCTTGCTATCACGGCCTCCTGAGCATCTACATCAAGCATCGAGGTAAACAGGAGTGAAAAGATGATAATCAGTCCGGTTCTTGTAGTCCCCAATGCCTTCGTCCTTTGATTTTTCATAATGCTTTTTGTTTAAAGGGTTATAAAATATGTTAATATTGGTTAGTCCGTCCCTTTTGTCTTAAAGCAGTTATCGTATAAATTTTGTATTTGTCAAATCTTTGGTCGTTCGTAATGAAGTGCAAAAAGAAGGTAGCTGCAGAAACTCACCACAGGAAACTCGCCACTACGAAGCAAGATGCTTATTTCCTGGAAAGATGCAATTCAATACCCAACGGCAAAAAAAGAAACATTCCATTAAATACTCTTGTTTATACGGTATAAACCAAAAAAAGTTTTATTCTCATTATGAAAAGTGTTAAAAAGTGTAATTGTTTTCACATATTAAAAGTAATACATTTGGTAAAAAGTTGTCTTCAGAAATGCAAATAAATTCTGTTTTTTTTGACAAAACTGTATGAATCTGTGACCTTGGCCACGTTTTTTGACTATTTTTAGTCGTTTAAACAGGATTAAAGGCCTTATAACAATTGAAGCTTGCTAGTTGTTATAAGGATAAACATTTCTAAAATTAAAATTATGTCAGATTATAAATTTGAGACTTTGCAGTTGCATGCCGGACATGTTCCGGATAGCGATACCATGTCGAGAGCAGTGCCGATATATCAAACAAGCTCATATCTTTTCAGGGATTCGGAACATGCAGCCAATCTGTTTGGCCTTAAAGAGCCGGGGAATATTTACACAAGGATACAAAATCCCACAACTGATGTATTTGAGAAGCGGATGGCTGCACTTGAAGGGGGCACAGGGGCTTTGGCAGTATCGTCAGGACAGGCGGCACAATTTATTGCCCTAACCAATTTTCTGAAGGCAGGGGACAGTTTTGTTGCAACATCATTTCTTTACGGCGGAACTTACATCCAGTTTAAGGTGCAATTCAAACGCCTTGGCATTGATGTGCGGTTTGTTGAGGGTGATGAACCGGAGTTGTTCGAGAAATCCATTGATAAGACAACAAAGGCCATATATATTGAAACGATAGGAAATCCCAGGTTCAACATACCCGATTTTGAAGCCATCGCAGCCATTGCCCGCAAGCATGATATCCCATTGATAGTTGACAATACCTTTGGTGCCGGGGGATATCTGTTCAGGCCGCTTGAGCATGGCGCCAACGTGGTTGTAGAATCGGCAACAAAATGGATTGGCGGGCACGGCACATCGATAGGCGGTGTGATCGTTGACGGCGGAAACTTCAACTGGGGCAACGGGAAGTTCCCTTTGATGACCGACCCATCGGAAGGATACCACGGGCTGCAGTTCTGGAAAGAGTTTGGCGAAGGCTCGCCGTACGGGAACATCGCATTTATCACCAGGGCCAGGGTAGAGGGCTTGCGGGATTTTGGTCCTGCCATCAGTCCATTCAATGCATTTTTGATGCTTCAGGGGCTTGAAACCTTGTCGTTGAGGGTTGATCGCCATGTGCAGAATGCTTTGGCACTTGCAGAATGGCTGGAAGGTCATCCGATGGTCGAGTATGTGAACTACCCGGGTTTGAAATCCAGTCCGTTCCATGATTTGGCAAAAAGATATCTAAAGAGAGGATTTGGCGGTGTGCTGAGTTTTAAACTTAAAGGGGGTTCTGCCATGGCCGATAAGTTCATAAACAACATGAAACTGGTGAGCCACCTTGCAAACATAGGCGATGCCAAGACCCTGATCATACACCCGGCATCTACGACACATGAGCAGTTATCGGCAGAAGAGCAGAAGGCAGCTGGTGTGGAGCCTGGGCTCATGCGGGTGTCGGTAGGCATTGAGCACATCGATGACATCAAGACCGATTTCGTGCAGTCGTTTGAGAAATTGGGGTAGATTGTTAGGAGTGTGTTTCGTTCGGTAAGGATTTTATAATGCCGCTCCTACGGAGCTTCCTTGCCAGACGTGCGTTTGGTTACCATAATGTTGTCCCTGCGGGACTTGTGGGATCACCCAACCCTGTAAGGGTGGCATTATGGTAGAAATTAATTGATAAGAAACAGAGTGCCGTGGGCACGGCATTATTTTATCTTGTTTTTATGGGAACTCATCTCCCTAAAACAATAATTTTACACATTATACATACTAATTGGTTTACTCTGATTATTTTTGCACCTAAAATTCCAAAGATCAAATGAAAGAGAAGCTAAAGATAGGACTGTTCGGGTATGGCGTTGTAGGTCAGGGACTGTATGATGTTCTGCAATCCACACCGGCCTTTGATGCCACGATAGATAAAATCGTTGTTAAGAACAAAAAGGAGCGCAATCTGCCCGAATCGATGTTCTATTACGATCCGGATGAGATACTGGATGATCCGGATATCAATGTGGTTGTTGAGGTCATCGATGATTCGGAGGACGCATACCAAATAGTAAAGAAAGCTCTTCAGAAAGGAAAGAATGTTGTTTCCGCCAATAAAAAGATGCTTGCCGAGCATATGCGTGAGATGATAAACCTGCAGAAAGAGAATAATGTGTCTCTTTTGTACGAGGCATCGGCTTGCGGCAGTATTCCGATAATCAGGTCGCTCGAAGAGTACTACGATAACGATCTTCTCCTCTCGGTAACAGGAATCCTCAACGGATCGTCAAACTACATCCTTTCAAATGTTTTCGATCATGGCCAGTCGTACGAAGAGGCGTTGAAAGAGGCGCAGGACCTTGGCTTTGCCGAAAGCGATCCATCCTTTGACGTAGAGGGATACGATTCGTTGTACAAATTGATAATCATCACACTTCACAGTTTCGGGACTGTTGTAAAGCCTGAAGATGTGCTGACATTCGGAATTTCGAACATCAATGAGTTCGACATAAACTATGCACGAGAAAAGAGGTATAAGATAAAACTTGTGGGGCAGGTTGAACGGCTTCACGATCAGAACATATCCCTTTTTGTACTGCCTCGGCTTGTAGGGCGCGATAAGTACATATACAGTGTGGAAGAGGAATTTAACGGTGTTGTCGTAAAGGGTAAAGCTTACGACAAGCAGTTTATGTTCGGGAAGGGTGCAGGCGGGCATCCGACAAGTTCGGCCGTGCTGTCTGACATCACTGCTCTTGCACATGGGTACAAATATGAGTACAAAAAACTGAACTACTTCAACAGGTTTACATACTTTAAAGACGGAGCGGTAGAGATTTATTTAAGGTACAGTGATCCCAGGGTGCTGAAGTATTTTAATTTCGAATCGCTTTCCGAAGAGTACAAAGGTCCTAAATTCAGCTACAAAATAGGGTTCATTAAACTTTCCGATCTTATTAAAATAAATGATAAACTAAGGCAGATGGATATTTTCATTGCCTTAACGGGTAAGAGATTAAATTACTGAGAGAAAACGAAGAGACATAAAACAAAAAAGTGGATATCGTGATGATGTCCGCTTTTCTGTTTTCCGGTACCGGAGTTATGGATAAAGTTAGAAAGAGGTATCTTTTTTGTCGTTCTGTTCTTTCTCCTTGATGAGAAATGCCTGCCCCGGGCTTGTCTCGGGGAACCAACCCCGATATTAATCGGGGCAAGACAAAACAAAGCTTCATCCCGCTCTTGAAAATTGCACCCCGATTCAATCGGGGAATATCAAAGTAGAAAATGCTATCGCATTTTAACTACAAGCGCCTTCGATTTATTTCTAAGCAATTTTCAATTCACCCCCGCGCCTGCCCGCTGTTTTGTCAGGCCTGCCCACAAAGCCGGAATATTTTTATGCCTATTGATAAAAAGATTTCCAAATTCCAGACTCAACATCATATTATGCCTTAGGCCCCAATATCTTTTCTATCTCTTTATGCTCGATGACCTCTTTTTCAAGCAGTATCTTTGCCATTTTTTCAAGATACTCTTTTTTGTCATTCAGAAGTTTTTTCGCATCATCGTAACAACTGTTGATGATCTCTTTTACCTCTTCATCTATGATCTTTTCCAGGTATTCGGAGCGTCGCTCAATACCCTGCAGATTACCAAGGAAACCCGGGCTTGAGTTGTTCACCAGCGATATGTTTGGCAGTTTATCGCTCATCCCGTACACTGTGACCATGTTCTTGGCAAGCTGGGTAACTTTTTCCAGGTCGTTCGATGCCCCGGTAGAGATCTCACCTATCACGATCTCCTCTGCGGCACGTCCGCCAAGCAGACCTTTTATTTTTCCAAGCAGCTCTGCTTTCGACATGAGGTAACGGTCTTCAAGCGGCATCTGCAGAGTGTATCCCAAGGCACCTATCCCGCGGGGAACAATTGAAACCTTTTGCACCTCATCGGCCCCTTCGGTGAAATACCCCACGATGGCATGTCCTGACTCGTGATAAGCCACTATCTTTCTTTCATGCTCGTTGATAAGTTTGTTCTTCTTCTCAAGGCCTGCTATCACCCTTTCAATGGCTTCCTCAAAATCGGACATCATCACTTTTTCATGCTGATTACGGACAGCAAGAATTGCCGCTTCGTTACAGACATTAGCTATCTCGGCACCGGCAAATCCAGGGGTCTGTGTAGCAAGACGGTGCAGATCAACATCATCACCAAGGGTGATCTTCTTGGTATGTACTTTAAAGATGGCTTCCCTGCCGTTAAGGTCAGGTTTATCAACCAACACCTGGCGATCGAAACGGCCGGGACGGAGGAGGGCTGCATCAAGCACTTCGGGCCTGTTGGTAGCCCCCATGATTATCACACCTATGCCGGCATCAAAACCATCCATCTCCACAAGCAACTGGTTCAGTGTGTTCTCACGTTCATCGTATCCGCCCGAAACGGCATTTGAAGAACGGCTTTTACCAATGGCATCTATCTCATCGATGAAGATGATACATGGAGCCTGCGTTTTTGCTTCCTTAAAAAGATCACGTACCCTGGCAGCACCCACACCTACGAACATCTCAACGAAATCAGAGCCACTAAGACTGAAGAACGGAACGCCTGCTTCACCGGCAACGGCCTTGGCAAGAAGTGTTTTACCTGTTCCCGGAGGCCCTACCAAAAGTACTCCTTTGGGAAGTTTACCGCCAAGGGTTGTATATTTATCCGGTTTCTTAAGAAAATCCACAAGCTCCTTAACCTCTTCAACAGCTTCGTCAACACCTGCAACATCATCGAACTTAACAGGGTTTTCAGTTGTCTCGGCCAGTATCTTTGCTTTGTTCTTCCCTACGCTTAACATGGGGCTGCCGGGTCCTATCTTTTTGTAGATGAATCCCCAGATAGCCATGAAAAAAATGATTGGCAGTATCCAGTCAAGCAGGAAATTTTTCAATGCATTGGACTCATACTTGCCCACAATCTTAACATTGTTTTTTAATAAGCGCGAAAGGAGTTCATTGTCGGTAGTGTTAGGCAGCCGCACAACAGTGAACTGCCGTGCCATCTGCTCCTCTATCTCCTTTATTCTCAGCCGCCAGGGGGCAGTAGGCCCTTTAGTCAGGGAATGTTCAGTTTTCTGTTTTGTAGTATCTCTTAGTTCTCCAACTATCTTTTCGTTCAGGATAAGAACTTTGTCAACCTTTCCAGAATCTACTTTCTGGATGAAACTGTCATAGCTCAGGACTTTGGTCCCTGTCCCACCAGAAGGAAAAAACAGGAGTTCCATCATAGAGATAAAAAAGAATAATCCCAGAAAATAATAGATCGAGAATTTGTTGTTCTTTTTCATAATGTCCGTTTTTACAAAACTAAAATGATAAAAAAGTCACACAAAGGAAATGCTGATAACCCTGTGTGACTTTTTGAATGTTATATGTGTGTTTAATACCTGTAGTGATCAGGCTTAAATGGTCCTTCCGGCTTCACTCCGATGTAGTCGGCCTGTTCTTTAGTGAGTTTGGTCAGTTTAACGCCCAATTTGCCAAGATGCAGCCTTGCAACCTCTTCGTCAAGCTCTTTGGGAAGAGTGTAAACCCCCACTTCGTAATCTTTCTGCCAGAGTTCAAGCTGTGCAAGTGTCTGATTAGTGAATGAGTTACTCATCACGAAACTTGGGTGGCCGGTGGCATTACCAAGGTTGACCAGACGGCCGCGAGAAAGAAGGATGATATCATGTCCGTCAGGGAAAGTGAACTTATCTACCTGAGGCTTGATGTTCATCTCTTTAATTCCCGGATATTTTTCAAGTTTCTCTACCTGTATCTCGTTGTCGAAGTGGCCGATGTTACAAACGATGGCCTGGTCTTTCATTTTCTCCATGTGCTCCACAGTGATCACGTCGCGGTTGCCTGTAGCTGTAACGTAGATGTCACCTTCCGGCAAAGCATCCTCAACAGTTGCTACTTCATATCCTTCCATTGAGGCCTGAAGGGCACATATAGGGTCTATCTCAGTAACAATCACGCGGGCACCGAAACCGCGCATGCTCTGTGCACAACCTTTACCTACATCACCGTAACCGCATACCACAACTGTTTTTCCGGCAACCATGACATCTGTTCCGCGCTTGATACCATCGGCCAGACTTTCACGGCATCCGTACAGGTTATCAAATTTTGATTTGGTAACCGAGTCGTTCACGTTGATAGCAGGGAAAAGCAGTTCTCCCTTTTCCATCATCTGGTAAAGGCGGTGCACTCCTGTTGTTGTCTCTTCGCTTACGCCCCTTAATCCGTCAGCAACTTTTTGCCAGCGGCCGTTATCGTTCTCGTACTCCTTCTTCAGGCGTGCCATGAGTTCACGCATGTCTTCCGGCTCATTACTGTAGTCAATGTTCAGCATTGAAGGATCTTTCTCAGCCTGAGCTCCAAGAGTGACCATCATGGTGGCATCCCCACCATCGTCAACGATCAAGTCGGGGCCTTTGCCATCGCCAAAGTCAAGGGCACGTTCAGTACACCACCAGTACTCTTCCAGCGTTTCGCCTTTCCAGGCATAAACACCAACACCGGTCTTGGCTATGGCCGCAGCAGCATGGTCCTGTGTGCTGTATATGTTACAGCTGCACCATCTTACGTGAGCGCCAAGTTCAACGAGAGTCTCGATCAGTACCGCCGTTTGTATGGTCATGTGAAGCGATCCCATGATGCGGGCGCCTTTGAGTGGTTTTTCCTTACCGTATTTCTCACGGAGGGCCATAAGTCCGGGCATCTCCTTCTCGGCAAGTTCTATCTCTTTTCTTCCAAAATCAGCAAGACCAAGGTCTTTAACTTTGAAAGGAAGGTCTTTTGATAAATTTTCTGACATTATTTCTTTATTTTAAGTAGTTTGCAAAAGTAGGAAACGGCATTGACACAACAAAATAAAGTTGATAAATGATGAGGAATTACGTTTAAAAACATATTCGTGTCAGGTCAATGTTATGTGTGAGTTATTTTCCTGGGATAAGGTAATAAGGTTGCTTTCTGTTTTGCTCATTATCTATTAAGGTTGCAATATGAAATAAGGTTTTTTTATTCTGATTGTTCTGGTTTTTTCATCGTATAGGTTTTCATAGTGTAGGCTCGTTTAGAAAAAATGAAATACCCCATTTTGAAACCTTTTTTACCTTATTTTTTAGTAAAAACCAGTTTAAGTAAAAGCGCCTCATTGAGGTCACAAAACTTTACTGAGAATTTTCCTGATCACTTTTTCATCTGCATGCAGCTGTTCCTTCAATTCTTCCAGCCCGGAAAATTTCTTTTCATCCCTGATACGGTCGATGAATTCAACGGTTATTTCTTCGGAGTACACTTCACGGTCAAAATCCAGGATATGTACTTCTATCGACCGTTGTTTTTGAGAAGTGTTAAGGGTTGGCCTGTAGCCGATATTCAGCATACCGCTGTATTTATTCCCGAGAATATTTACGATACAGGCATAGACCCCATCAGGGGGTATCAGTTTGCGGGGCTCCTGCGGTTCAATGTTAGCCGTGGGATATCCCATCTTTCTGCCGAGTTGCATCCCTCCCTTTATTCGTCCTGACAACAGGTAGTTGTACGTGAGAAGTTTATTTGCAGCTTTGATGTCTCCGTCAAGTATCAGTTTTCGTATTACCGAGGAGCTGATATGTTGTCCGTCAACCTCTACGGCATCGATACGGGATATGGTAAAACCGTATTTTTCCGCATATTTTTGGTACTCGGTCTGGCTGCTTG
Organism: Marinilabiliaceae bacterium; assembly: GCA_027034005.1. Lineage (GTDB taxonomy): Bacteria > Bacteroidota > Bacteroidia > Bacteroidales > Marinilabiliaceae > JAADEM01. The sequence continues at coordinate 7,129 of JALVJU010000510.1, read as the reverse complement.
CCCGGTCTTTCCCGAAGCGGTGGTCGTACCCTATGACTAGATGTTTTAGTTTAACACCCTTTATCAGGACTTCCATTATGAACTCTTTAGCCGACAGGGAAGCAAGTTCTTTTGTAAAAGGAATAAGTATGAGATGATCGATACCTGTTTCACTAAAAAGCTTTGTTTTCTCTTCCAGGGAAGTGAGGAACCATAAAGATTCGGCATCTTTGTTGAGAACAACACGTGGGTGCGGCCAGAAAGATATGATCACAGATTCACCGTCATGTTTTTCAGCCTCTTCAAGAACTTTCTGAAGCAAGGCACGGTGTCCGGCATGCAGGCCGTCGAACATGCCGAGAGTAACAACAGGGTTCTTTGCAGAAAAACCGTCAAGGCCGGAGTAAACTTTCATGTCAGTTGTTTATTGATCGCTGCAAAAGTAATAAAAGAAAAAGAGTCCTGCGCATAAGCACAGAACTCTTTGGATTATATATAGAATTGGGTATTAGAACATAACTTTGAATGTGAATGAGAATGTGCGCTGATATCCCCAGAATCCCATGAAATTCTCTTTATTGTGATTGTATTCATGGTTAGAATCCCTTGTAGCATTGTCCCAACCTTCCGATGCATACATTTTGTTCATGATGTTATAGGCATTGGCAAGGAAATAAGAGTTAAGTTTTCCAAGTTTAAACCTGTATTTGAACATTCCGTTCAACAGTCCAAATGTAGGCAGTTTGTATGACTGTCCCCTGTCGTCGGGATTTGTGCGGCTCTCAGGGTCGAAACGAGCATAGAGATTGGCATTGAAATTATAATCAAAACCTAAAGTTATCTTTCTTGTGATATCCCAGTTGCCAAGAAGGCCCAATTGGGTCTGGGGCGCATCTGCAACTTTCAGGTCTTTGATATATGCATTATATGTACCAACATAATTGTGAGTGTCGTCTTCATAAACGTCAAAAGAAACGTCATCGGTATAATGCCAGTTGCCGAATGAAGCGAATGCTCCAAGTTCAAGGTCGTCAAGCAATTTGTATTTGGCTTCGATCTCGATACCAGCATGCAGTTCACTTATTCCCTGGAAATAGATTGTAGAGGAATAGGTTGAACTTCTGTAGTAACCTTTGGCCCATTTATCTGCCCAGGTTGTGTAGTAACCGTTTACTTTTGCCTGAAAGCGGCTTGCCCTGAAGCCATAACCAAGCTCAAGGGCTGTTACTTTCTCGTTGGCAAGGTTCGGGTTGATCTCGTTGCTGTAATTTATGTAAACGAAGTTATGATAAGGAGCCCTGGAGTAATATCCTGCATTAAAGTAAATGTTGTTATGCTCGTTAATGTTGAAATTGGCTCCGGCTTTCACATTGAATCCTCCCTGTGAAACCTGTTCGGCATGAAGGTCGCCTCGTCCGCGTGCGTGGTTGTAGCGGTCGGTCCTGTTGTACCATGTATTTGAACCTGTTACGGCTACAAACGCATTCAGGTTGCCGAATGTTCCTTCCAGTTGTGTAAATAAACCACTATATGTAACCATGCCATCATTGTCATAGGCGATCCTGTCACCTACCTTAGCTTCCGGGGTAACAGCATCATGCCAGTATTCACCTCCAAGCAGGTCGCGTACTTCACGGTAGTGCTCACCTTTGTAATGTCTGGCATCAAGCCCGGCAATAAGATTGAATTTTGGAGAAAGTTCATACTTAAAAGTAGAGATCAGTCCGTACCAGAAGTGGTTGTTCATTGAGTTTCTCATTATCAGATATGAACCTGTGGAACTTGTGTCGTTCATCTGTACGGCATAGTCCCAGTCCCTTTGCCCAAGTGGATCGGAGGGAGCGCCATATTTTATCGGATAGCGGCCTAAGATACCGGAACCACCACCAGAACCAACGCTTACATAAGCTGAAGTTGCAAGGAACATTTTGTCATTTATAGTCCAGTACCAGTTCAAAGCCATCTGGGGCTTGTGGTAGAAGTTGTTGCGCTCGTTGTACATTTCGCCGCCTAACCATCCCCAGTTGGGATTGTATTTGATACCGTTCTGATCGACCTGGTCAAATGTCTGTGCCGAATATTTTGAGTTGTCGCGCTGTCCGTGCTTTTGCGGTGCACCTATGATAGTAAGTTGCAAACGGTGCTTGTCACCCAGCTTTTGGCTTAAAGCCATGTAATAAGACCATGCATCTATATAAGTTGCATCAACATAACCGGGGCCGCTTGTGCGTGAACCTACGAATGTGAATGCTGTACCTTTTTTGCCTTCTCCCGTGTTCAGAGTTGTCATGAACTTTCTGGTTCCGTATGAATTTACAGTTGCAAGTAAAGAACCTCCCGGTTGTGAGTTTGCATTATCAGTAACAATATTCATGGTACCACCTACAGAGTTAATTGCAAGCTTGGAAGCACCAAGACCTCTCTGTACCTGAATTGAAGAAACTGCATCACCAAGGCCGGCCCAGTTTGACCAGTAAACCCATCCGTTCTCCATATCATTTACAGGAATACCATTTATCATAACGGCAATATTTCTTTGGTCAAAACCCCTTATGTTGATACGTGAGTCTCCGTAACCGCCTGAACCCTTGGTCGCATAAACAGCCGGCGTACGGTTAAGCACCTCAGGTAATTCCTGTGTCCCTATGTTATCTTCTATCTCCTGAGCCTTCATTGTTGACAACGCAACTGGTGTTTTTCGGTCAACAGCGTAAGATGCGATCACGTTTACTCCCTGCAAACCTACTTGCTCTGATTTCAGATCGATAACACCAAGGTCAACAACCTCACCATCGCTTACCTTCACATTCTTTTCAATGGTATGGTATCCGATAAATTTGAAAACGATAACGTGACTGCCGGCATGGATCGAAAGGCTGAATGTCCCGTCAAGATTTGTGACTACACCTTTGGTTGTGCCTTTTTCACTTGCAGTTGCTCCTACAAGTCTCTCTTTAGTCTGACTGTCAATAATAGTCCCTTTGATAGTCCCTTGTGCAAAGGACGCGGAATAGACACCTAATGCAAATAAAAGCATCAGGGTGGATATGAATACATTCTTTTTCATTCTTTTCATTTGGTTTAATTTGAATTAGATTAATAAAAATTGGATATGGATAAATCGGTAAAATTACTTTCAGACGTTATTAAAAAAGTCGGTTTTGCTCTATGCAAAATGCAAATGAATCTATTGATTAAATTGTTTTTCTACTTGTCCAAAAGTGAAATTTCTTTGAAATTTAAAACACGAACCATCAAAATCTAACAAAAGTTTAATTTTTAACTTTTCTGTTATTTTCGATTAACATTTGAACACACAAAATAATAGTTTTTTTTAATATTTTAGTTAGAACAGATAGAAATAATTATTTACAATTTCCTTTTTGATATGAATTTTGAATAAAGTTACTGATATTCGGGAAGTTAAGTTGGGGAATAAAAAAAAGAGAAAATATGGCAAAACATTATGATTCCATAAATCACTGTAACCAGCATTAAAACAGTGAGATATGGGCTATGTGGATTTATTTATGGGAAATGGTTTTAAAAGATTATCTGATGATATGTTGTAGTTTTCTTGTTTGTTTATGCCTGATTTTACAGGAGTTTTAATGATATTGAACTAGAATTCTGAAGTATGGTATTTCAAATTAAATTTCTAATGTGATTTAGGAATGATTAACAAAATTCATATCTTCGGGGTTAATATAATTAAAGGGAAACCTATTTTAATAACCTAAATTAAATTCTCATGAATAATTCAATTTTTTGGATAGTTCCGACTGCTGCCATCCTTGCTTTGGTGTTTGCCTGGATATTCTTTAAATCTATGATGAAAGCTTCTGAAGGGACGGACAGGATGAAAGAAATTGCCAAGCATGTTAGGGACGGAGCTATGGCGTATTTGAACAGGCAGTACAGAGTTGTGGCAATAGTATTCGGTGTACTGGTCATTATCTTATTGATACTGGCATACCTGGGGATTCAAAATCCTTTTGTTCCCGTAGCATTTCTTACCGGAGGTTTTTTCTCGGGATTATGTGGTTACCTGGGGATGAGAACCGCAACTTACGCATCGGCACGGACAGCCCATGGAGCATCACAGTCACTGAACAAAGGACTAAGGATCGCTTTCCGCAGTGGGGCTGTTATGGGGCTTGTGGTTGTAGGGTTCGGACTTCTGGATATCAGTATCTGGTGGCTTATCCTTACCAAATTAGTATATACTCCTGAACATATGCAGAGCGGGTTGGAATTTTTGGGCCTCACATTTGTGCATCCCGGGACTACCGAACATGCAAAACTGATTGAGGTCACTGCTACAATGCTTACATTTGGAATGGGGGCTTCTACGCAGGCACTGTTTGCCCGTGTCGGAGGCGGTATTTACACAAAAGCTGCTGATGTTGGTGCCGACCTGGTTGGTAAGGTGGAGGCAGGCATACCTGAAGATGATCCGCGTAATCCGGCAACCATTGCCGATAATGTGGGAGACAATGTGGGCGACGTTGCAGGAATGGGCGCCGACCTTTATGAGTCGTATGCAGGATCGATACTTGCTACTGCAGCTCTTGGAGCAGCTTTACCCGCAATAGCAGGAATGGATCAGGAGACGGCGATCATTGCTCCCATGCTTATAGCTGCTATTGGAATTGTTTTATCCATATTGGGAATCTTCCTGGTTCGGACAAAAGAGTCTGCCACTCAAAAAGCCCTGCTTAATGCCCTGTTGCTTGGTACCGGGAGCAGTTCGCTGTTCATCCTGATTGCAACCGGAGTGATGGTATACATAGGATGGATATCTTTCGGGATCTTTGGTTCAGTAGCTTCAGGATTGATAGCCGGGGTTATCATCGGACAAGGTACAGAGTACTTTACATCGGATGAGTACAAGCCGACAAAAGGAATAGCAAAACAGGCACAGCAAGGGCCTGCCACTTTAATAATCGACGGCCTTGCCGTGGGAATGTATTCCACATGGATACCTGTGGTTACCATCGTTGCAGGCATAATTGCAGCTTATGGTTTTGCCGGTGGATTTACTGACTTCTCAATGGGTGTATATGGTATTGGTTTTGCAGCTGTGGGTATGCTTTCCACACTTGGTATCACACTTGCCACCGATGCTTTCGGCCCTATTGCGGACAATGCCGGAGGTAATGCCGAGATGTCGAACCTGCCAGAAGAGGTAAGAGAACGGACAGATGCCCTTGACGGTCTCGGAAATACCACTGCAGCCACAGGTAAAGGTTTTGCCATTGGTTCTGCTGCCCTAACGGCGATGGCCTTGCTGGCTGCTTACATGGAAGAGGTTAGGTTGTGGCTTGGAAGGCTTGCAAAAGACCATGACGGGTTCACTCAAATAGGAAATACTATTTTTTATAATGATGTGGCTCCGGCTTTGGCAGAAGGACAGAAAGCTGTTAAACTTGCGACCGCATCGATACATGATTTCGTACAGGCCTATGACCTTTCCCTGTTCAATCCTATGCTGCTTGGCGGGCTATTCCTTGGTGCAATGATGGCATTTGTATTTAGCGCCATGACCATGAAAGCAGTGGGACGTGCTGCCGGAGCCATGGTTGATGAGGTGAGGTATCAGTTCAAAACTATACCGGGTATAATGGAAGGTACGGGAACGCCTGATTATGCCAGATGTGTGGCTATATCTACAAAAGGCGCACAGCGTGAGATGTTGCTGCCTTCACTTTTGGCTATTGCCGTACCTGTTGTTGTTGGAGTTATCTTTGGTGTTTCAGGTGTCGTGGGACTGCTGGTTGGAGGCCTGGTTGCAGGGTTCACACTTGCAAGTATGCTGAATAATGCCGGAGGGGCATGGGACAATGCGAAGAAATATATAGAAAAAGGGAATTACGGAGGTAAAGGAAGTGATGCTCATAAGGCAGGTGTGGTAGGCGATACAGTAGGTGATCCCTTGAAAGACACATCAGGGCCTTCACTGAATATTCTTATCAAACTAATGACAATGGTTTCTGTTGTCATGGCAGGACTGACTGTTGCATATTCAATTTTTTAAAAAGATTTAAATTTTAACCGACCCGGCAGGATCTTGCTCTTTGCCGGGTCTTTTTATTTCCATTTTTATGATACCTGAGATAACGGATATCCGGAAAGCGGCTGCAAGAATTGAAAGATATATTCATCACACTCCTGTACTAACATCGAGAACGATAGATCTTATTGCGGGAGCAGGGATTTATTTTAAATGTGAAAACTTTCAGAAAGTCGGAGCTTTTAAGTTTCGCGGGGCTTGCAATGCCGTTTTTAATTTTGATGATGATATACTATCTAACGGTGTAGCCACACATTCTTCGGGGAACCATGCGGCAGCACTGGCGCTTGCTGCAAGGGTTAAAGGTGTTGATGCTTTCATTGTAATGCCTGAGAATGCACCGGAGATCAAGAAAAAGGCAGTGGCCGGTTACGGTGCAAAAATAACATTTTGCAAACCTACTCTCGAGGCCCGTGAATCAATGCTTGCCGGTGTAGTTGAAGAGACATCTGCTGCTGTGGTACATCCGTACAATAATTTTGATGTGATATGCGGTCAGGGAACCTGTGCTTTAGAGATACTTGAAGAGATAGACAAACCGGATATTGTTATGGCGCCTGTTGGCGGTGGCGGGCTGATAAGCGGAACTGCCATTACGGTTAAAAGCCTTTCCCCGGCAACAAAGGTGTATGGAGCAGAGCCTGCAGGTGCAGATGATGCTTACAGGTCGTTTAAGAGTGGAAAACTTATCCCTTCAGTCGATCCGGTAACCATTGCTGACGGACTGCTGACCTCTTTGGGGGACTTAAACTTCGGTATTATCACAAAGTATGTTGATGATATTTTTACCGTTTCTGAGGAAAAGATAGTTGAAGCGATGCGTATGGTTTGGGAGCGGATGAAAATAATCATTGAACCCTCTTCGGCGGTGCCTATGGCTGCTGTGCTGGAAAATCCTGAAGTATTTAAAGATAAAAATCATTCGAGATTTTCTTCAAGTATTTGTAACTGAAATACCAGTGCTTCTTCCTAAACCTTCGGTACTTGTTGCGTACCCATCGGGCCAAACGCATATTTAACACCCTGAACACTTTCCTCATGTCCGACATCCTGAATTTCCCAAAATAGTTTATCCAA
>JALVJU010000509.1 GCA_027034005.1 Marinilabiliaceae bacterium | reverse complement strand
CGTGAGCTTCACAGCGACCCACGATCTTTGCATCCACATTGAACGATTTTGATATTTCGATTATTCGTTGTGCGTTTTCTTCACTGACATATATCTCAAAACGGTGCCCCATGTTGAACACCTTGTACATCTCCTTCCACGATGTCCCCGATTCTTCCTGAATGATGCGGAAAAGAGGCGGCACATCGAACATGTTGTCTTTTATCACATGCAAATCGTCCACAAAGTGCAGCACCTTGGTTTGTGCACCGCCCGAACAATGAACCATACCGTGTACGTCAGCCCTCATCTCATCAAGCACCTTCTTCACGATAGGAGCATAAGTACGCGTTGGCGAAAGCACGAGCTTGCCGGCATCAATACCCACCTCATCGATCATGTCCGTCAGCTTGTAGCTACCCGAATAAACCAGCTCGTCAGGCACGCTACCGTCAAAGCTCTCGGGGTATTTTTCAGCAAGGTATTTGTGGAACACGTCGTGACGTGCGGATGTCAGCCCGTTGCTTCCCATACCGCCGTTGTACTCTTTCTCGTAAGTTGCCTGGCCGTAAGAAGCAAGCCCCACTATCACATCACCCTGCTGTATGGTATGGTTAGATATCACATCAATGCGCTTCATGCGGCAGGTTACGGTACTGTCAACGATGATGGTACGCACAAGGTCGCCAACATCTGCCGTTTCGCCGCCCGTGGGATAGATGCTGATGCCCATTTCACGAAGTTCGGCAAGCAGTTCGTCCGTACCATTGATGATGGCGGATATTACCTCACCGGGAACAAGGTTCTTGTTCCTGCCTATGGTCGATGAAACCAGTATGTTATCAGTAGCGCCCACACAAAGCAGGTCATCCAGGTTCATCACGATGGCATCCTGTGCAATGCCTTTCCACACCGATATGTCACCGGTCTCTTTCCAGTACATGTAGGCAAGTGACGACTTAGTGCCGGCACCGTCGGCATGCATGATGTTGCAGTACTCCTCATCACCTCCGATGACATCAGGGATTATCTTACAAAACGCCTTAGGGTAAAGGCCTTTGTCAATGTTCTTTATGGCATTGTGCACATCCTCTTTCGAGGCCGAAACGCCGCGCAGATTGTATCTTGATTCTGAACTCACGATATTCTTGTTTTTCTTGATTTGCAAAAGTAACATTTAAAAGTGAAAAGTTTATCAAGTTTAAAAACTTTAGAAAGGGAAGCGGGCATTTATCCCTTAAAATGCCGACAGTAAAAAAATCAAATCACAGCTCTAATTGGAAGCCCGGAATCCGCAAGAAAATCAATACCTTTCTTTGAAAAAATTACCCAAGATCCAAAATGAAAATGTTTTATTGAGGATATAAGAAATTATAAAAATATATCCATGTACAATAGTTAACATTGGTTAATTTATCCTGTGCTAATCAATGAGTTGATGATAATATTAGCTGCTTTGATAAAAATTTTGTTTATTTGTATCCCTTATTAAGAAATCATCTTTTTTAAGTATTCATTAATTTATATTAATTCATTAAAAATGAGCACAAAACGCGTTTATACATTCGGTAACGGAAAAGCCGAAGGTAGAGCAGACATGAAAAACCTTTTGGGTGGTAAAGGTGCTAACCTTGCTGAAATGAACCTGATAGGTGTTCCGGTACCTCCCGGATTTACCATCACTACTGAAACATGTACCGAGTACAACAAACTTGGAAAAGACAAAGTAGTAGAATTACTTAAAGACGACGTTGAAGCAGCCATCGCCCATGTTGAAAACCTTATGGGTTCTCAGTTTGGAGGAAAAGAAAACCCTCTGCTTGTTTCTGTACGTTCAGGTGCCCGTGTTTCCATGCCGGGTATGATGGATACTGTACTTAATCTCGGGCTGAATGATGATGCTGTTGAAGCTATCGCTAAAAAATCGGGAAACGAAAGATTCGCATGGGACTCATACCGCCGTTTCGTACAGATGTACGGTGATGTGGTACTAGGCATGAAACCTGAATCAAAAGAAGATATCGATCCTTTCGAAGAGATACTTGAGGAAGTAAAAGAGGCAAAAGGAGTTGAGCAGGACAATGAGCTTGATGTTGATGCCCTAAAAGAGTTAGTTGTTAAATTCAAGGCTGCCGTGAAAAAGCAGACAGGACATGATTTTCCTGTTGATCCATGGGATCAGCTTTGGGGAGCTATCATGGCTGTATTCGACAGCTGGGACACTACACGTGCGATCTACTATCGCCGAATGAACCAGATCCCGGACGACTGGGGCACTGCTGTTAACGTTCAGGCAATGGTATTCGGTAACATGGGCGACAACTCTGCCACCGGTGTTGCTTTTACCCGTGATGCTGCTACCGGAGAGAACATTTTCAACGGTGAGTATCTTGTAAATGCACAGGGTGAAGATGTTGTTGCAGGTATACGTACCCCTCAGCAAATCACTCTTGAAGGTTCACGCCGCTGGGCTAAGCTGAAAGGCATAAGCGAAGAAGAGAGGGCGAAAAACTATCCTTCTCTTGAAGAAGCCATGCCTGAAGCCTACAAAGACCTTTTCGACACTCAGGAAAAACTTGAGAACTACTTCAAGGACATGCAGGACCTTGAGTTCACAATTCAGGACGGTAAGCTCTGGATGCTCCAGACACGTACCGGTAAGCGTACTGCTGCAGCTATGGTTAAGATAGCCATGGACATGGTCCGTGAAGGCATGATCGATGAAAAAACTGCAGTTCTTCGTCAGGAGCCTAACAAGCTTGACGAGCTCCTTCACCCTGTATTCGATAAAGATGCTATCATGGCAGCCAATGTAGTAGCAAGCGGACTTCCTGCTTCTCCGGGTGCCGCCACAGGACAAATAATTTTCCACGCTGACGAAGCAGACAAATATCCTCAGACAATCCTTGTCCGTATCGAGACTTCACCTGAAGACCTCGAAGGTATGGATGTTGCAAAAGGTATTCTTACTGCCCGCGGAGGTATGACCTCACACGCAGCTGTTGTTGCCCGCGGAATGGGTAAATGTTGCGTATCAGGTGCAGGCGGCATTGTTATCGATTACAAAGCCCGTACTCTTACTGCAGGTGGTAAAGTATTCAAGGAAGGTGACTGGATATCCCTTAATGGTTCTACCGGTGAGGTTTACGAAGGAAAAATCGCAACAAAAGACCCGGAATTGAGCGGCGACTTTGGTGAAGTGATGCGCCTTGCCGACAAATACCGTACTATGAACGTACGTACAAATGCCGAGACTGAGCGTGACGCTCTTCAGGCACGTAAGTTCGGTGCTGAAGGTATCGGCCTTTGCCGTACTGAGCACATGTTCTTCGAAGGCGAGCGCCTGAAGCTGATGAGGGAGATGATCCTTGCTGATGATGAGGCAGGACGCCGTGAAGCCCTTGACAAGCTGCTTCCTATCCAGCAGGCTGATTTCAAGAGTGTTTTCAAAGCTATGGAAGGACTTCCTGTTACTGTTCGTCTTCTTGACCCGCCATTGCATGAGTTCGTTCCTCACGAAGAGGCCAACCAGAAAGAGATGGCCGAAGAGATGGGCGTGAGCGTAGATGTTATCAGGAAAAAAGTTGAAGACCTCCATGAGTTCAACCCGATGCTTGGACACCGTGGTTGCCGTCTTGGAAACACATATCCCGAGATCACAGAGATGCAGACACGTGCCATCCTTGGCGCTGCCCTTGAACTGAAAGCCGAAGGTGTTAAGACCTATCCGGAAATAATGGTTCCTCTCGTAGGTGTTGTTAAGGAACTTGAGCTTCAGAAGGAGATCATCGATGCCACTGCCAAAAAACTTTTCGAAGAGAAAGGTGACAGCATCGAGTACATGGTTGGTACAATGATCGAGATACCTCGTGCAGCTATCACTGCTGATGAGATCGCCGAGGTAGCAGAGTTCTTCTCATTCGGTACCAACGACCTTACCCAGATGGGCTTCGGTTACTCACGTGACGATGCCGGTAAATTCCTGCCTATCTACCTTAAGAAAGGTATCCTGAAGAACGATCCATTCCAGATCCTGGATCAGGATGGTATCGGACAACTGGTTCAGATAGGAACAGAAAAAGGCCGCAGCACCCGTAAAAATCTTAAAGTAGGTATTTGCGGTGAACACGGTGGTGAGCCTTCTTCAGTTGAATTCTGCCACCGTACAGGATTGAACTACGTAAGTTGTTCACCTTACCGTGTGCCTATTGCACGCCTCGCTGCTGCTCAGGCCGCATTGAGATAAACAAAGAAAAACGGTTTTATCCGTTTCTTGAAAATAAAAAGCCCTTTGGAATTTCCGGAGGGCTTTTATTTATCTACCTTATCGAATAAACAAATCACCAGATATTATTATCTTTGCAAAAAAAGATTTGGGACGGATTTTAGCCATTGATTACGGAAGAAAGAAAAGCGGGATCGCAGTTACCGATCCTTTACAGATAATTGCCAACGGGCTTACAACAATACCGACCCATACTTTGTTTGATTTTTTGGTAGATTACATCGTAAAGGAAGAGGTAGATGAAATAGTGATCGGTTACCCGACACAATCATCAGGAGAAGAATCGGAATCAATGAGATACATAAAACCATTCGTGAACAGGTTTAGAAAGAGATTCCCCGGTTTTCCGCTGAAATGGGTAGATGAAAGGTTTACATCCAAGATGGCTTTTCAGACCATGATAGATGCCGGTTTGAAAAAAATGGCAAGAAGAGATAAGATGCTGGTCGATAAGATCAGTGCAACGATAATACTCCAGACATACATGGAGCACAGACAAGGAAAAGATTTCTAATTTTAAATATTTGAAGGAATGGTTTATCCGGTAGCAGTTTACGGACATCCTGTTTTAAGAAAGGTTGCTAAAGAAATAACTCCCGATCATGAAGGTTTGAGTGGGATCATTGAAAACATGTGGGAAACAATGTACAAGTCTGACGGGATAGGTCTCGCTGCACCACAGGTAAACAAATCAATACGCCTTTTCGTGATCGACGGCACACCTCTCGAAGATGATTTTCCGGAGTTGAAAGACTTCAAAAAGGTATTCATAAATGCTAATATAGTTGAAAGAACAGGTGACGAAGTAACTCATGACGAAGGATGCCTTAGTCTTCCTACAATACGTGAAGACGTCAAAAGGCCTTCACAAATCACAATCGAATATCTTGATGAAAATTTTAATCCTGTGAAAGAAACTTATTCCGGATTTGCTGCCAGAGTGGTCCAACATGAATACGATCACACCGAAGGAATCCTTTTCATCGATCATTTAAGCCCTTTGAAAAAGCGCTTACTTAAGTCAAAATTGAACAAAATTTCCAGAGGTGAGGTAGATGTTAACTATAAAATTCTCACACCCCTACCCGTTATTAAAGGAAAACGGCGATAATGCACCATTATTCATCTATGTTATTAGCATGATTGTCTTTGCAAATAAGCTATTTATCAAATCATAAAATTAAAGGATTTTTATTTAACCAATCCACCTCATAAGCCCAAAACTCTATCTATCATCACCTTACGCACACACACAGCTTCTGTAATTAACATAAAACTCATCCTGACAGAAAAATAATTATTGACTTTTACAGATTTTTTAACTTATATTTGTATAGCTATTTGAAACAACAACTCATACAAATATTAAAGTCATGAAAAAACTAACCAGCATTTTATTTATTGCATCCCTGTTTTTAATAGGGTTCACATCATGTGAGAAACAAGGGGAAGAACCTGGTAACATACCGGGAATGGGAAACACTCCGGGAGAACTTCAAATCAAGGAAGAATTTAAGGCGCCTGAAGGAGTTGTTATGGACACTAAACTTCAGGGAGTTGAAGAAACAACAGTAGAGTCCATTTTTTCACAAAACAAATTAAAATCTACCAATAGTGGTTGGGGATTCTTTGGTTGTGGAGGATCGAACTGGCAAGGTGATTTTACACTTTGGGTAATAGTAAAATTAATAGCACAAAACACCAATGATGATGAAATGTGTTTTACAATTCCTACAGGTACTGTTTTTGAGGTTTCAGATCAAGAATATCAAAATGGAATAGTAATATCCCCAATAGAAATTTGTATAGAACCACACAGCTCTTGTGAAGTTAATTTGGTTTTAATGTGTCTTAACAAGGGAAAAACTGGATCTAAATCTGATGTTTTCTACACCCTTCTTGGTGTAACTGCATCTCAAACAATGTGGAATTTACTTAATCTGCTTCAAGGAAAAATGTGTAACATAGAAAACTATCTGTATGCCAGCCCTTCTGCTAAGCTTAAAGCAGAAAGTGAAGGTGATATAGAAGAATACAAAGATATTGCTGATCACATTCAAAATGCAATATGGCAGTTAACTAACGATGGCAAAGAACTTACAGAAGACCAGATCCAGTACTTCCAGTCCCTGCCTGATAAAGAATAAGTGATTTAATAAAAATCATATTTAAAAGCCCTCTTATAAAAGAGGGCTTTTTTTGTCATTTTCTATTGACAAACGCATACTCATGGTCGTAACTTTGTATTATGGTTTTGTTTATTTCATATCAGTAAAAACATTCATAAAACGTTTGTCATGAAAAAAATTTATAACTTATTCCTTGTTGCTTCTCTTTTCATACTTGGCATCATTTCATGCGAGCAGCAGAGTGAAGTACCCGGCGGCATTCCCGGAATGGGAGAAACACCGGGAGAACTGGAGATTAAAGAGCCTTTTGTCCCTCCCGACGGAGTTTCTTATGAGGTGGTTGGCGGTGAAGAATTGTCTTTGGAAGATATTATTGGTTCAGGCCAAAATAAATTAAAATCATCATTAAACAACTCAGTTTACGGTTCTGGAGGAAGTATTTACAATAGTGATTTCAGGCTGTGGATCACGGTTAAACTTACTTTCACCAACAAAAGCAACAAAAACAGAAGAATAACCCTAAAAAAAGGATTAATATTTAAAGTTGTAGAACCGGGATACCAGAATGGTATTCTTTTAAATAGGGTTATATTTTATGTAAAAGCACATTGTTCCAGGACTATTTCTGTTATTGCTTACTGCCTAAACCGAGGGCGCGACGGATCAAATGAAAATCTTCATTATACAATTCCCGGTGTCACGGACTCTAAAAAAATGTGGAAAAAGCTTTTAGATAAACTTGAAAATAGAATGGTAAACATCGAAAACTTTATTGTTCCGTCTGGATCACCTTCTTTGAAATCAATAAATGAATATGATATAGACAAATACATGGAGATCGCTGATCATCTGCAGAACATGGTATGGACATTGACCAATGACGGCACAGAGCTATCACAGGAGCAAAAAGATTACCTTGAATCCCTGCCTAAAATAGAAGAATGAAAAACATAAGACTCCCTTAATCAAGGGAGTTTCTTTTACTTGAAATCTGCAAGGTAGATCTCAAATATCAAAACCGAATTTTCCGGAATCTTCCCGTTCCCGGCCCCCTTGGGCCCATAGGCCAGGCCGGAAGGAATATAGAAAACACCTTTCCCCAATTTACTTAATTTCGGTATTCCTATCTGCCATCCTTTTATAAGACCGGCAAGATTATAAATAGCAACATTGCTTGAATGATCCTCAAACAGCTCACCTGTTTCCATAAGCCATCCTTTGTAGTAAACATGAACTGTGCTTGTACTTGTAGGATGCTGCCCGTTTCCCTCTTTAAGTATTACATAATACAATCCTGAAGAGTCTTTGACAACATTGTCCTGTATTGAGTCTGGTTGTGTGGCCAGATAATCCAGTATTTTCCGGTCATCTATCTTTGCCTGTTCAACCGGATCAAAAGTATCTGTTTCTTCAGTTTCTTTTTTACACGAATATGCAGCCAATAAAACAAATGCTAAAAATAAAATGTTTTTCATGTTATAAAACTTAAATCATTAATTCACTTGATAATTACATCGGGCAGGCTAAAATGCAATGGCAAAAATAGTTTAATTGTTTCTTTGTGCAATATTTTTCCGATAATTAACTGTTTAAAATATTAAATTATACATGATACAAATAACTTTATTACTTTTGCAACGGATTTGAAAATTTAATCCCGACAGTTCGAAACCATCCTGTCGTTAAACAAAACTAGGAGACTACACTGCTGTATTCAGGCGCTTCCGTTTCGGAAGCTGTTTTTTTCCTTTTTTGTTTATCAACTTTCCCGAACTGTCATAATAAAAAATTAATATCATGGCAAAAGCTGTAGTATTACTGTCCGGCGGACTGGATTCTTCAGTGGCACTTTACCTTGCAAAAAGCAAAAGGTTTGAAGTTATCGCCCTCTCTTTTGATTACGGGCAAAGACATGCAAGAGAACTCCGGGCTGCAAAAGAGATCGCTAAAAAAGCCGGTGTAACAGACCACCAGATAGTTTCGCTGAACATGACCTCATGGGGAGGCTCATCCCTTACCGATAAAAACATTGAAGTTGAAGATGGCGATGTAAACAGAGATGACATCCCGGTCACTTATGTGCCGGCAAGAAATATGATATTCCTTTCTGTGGCAGCTTCCGTCGCGGAGGCCAATGAAGCCCAAGACATCTTCATAGGTGTGAGTGAAGTTGATTACTCGGGTTATGTCGATTGCCGCCAGGAGTTTATCGATGCCATGGAAAAGGCGGTCAATCTTGGTACTGTAATGGGTGCTGAGCGGGATATGCCGATAAAGATACATGCCCCGTTCGTGAACATGACAAAATCGGAAGAGATAAAACTGGGAATGGAACTCGGTGTCGACTTTAGCCTGACTTGGAGCTGTTACCGGGGCGG